>NZ_JBNNTW010000017.1:0-77539 GCF_050279145.1 Lysinibacillus sp. NPDC094177
TGTGCGAAAGCGTAGTGCAACGTAGCGACAGCAACAGCAGGATGTTGGTCACGAAGGCGTTATCACAGGACGTGATGGTTTTAGCCTTCGTTCCTTTATTGCTGATCCCCAAGGAGTCGCCCAGCCCACTCCAATCAACCTATATGAATGGCATAGGTTTTAATAAACTAATATCATCCTAGAATTTTGGTAATAAGCAAAATACAATTCCTATAAAATCTTATCTACAATATTCTTTCCTTTAATTGATTCCATTCTAATAAAAAAGGTTATAGTATTGATATTGTTATTTATGCAATTCTGTCACAAAACCGCTACATTTAGCGTTTTCTGCGGGGTTTTCACTATGTAGCTAGATGAAATCGATTCTCAATTAGATTTATTTCATTGAAAATGAGGAAAGTTGATTCTCATTGTCAATAGTGATTAACAATAATCTGAAAATGCTTACAAACTCTTTATTATTAAGGATTGTTTCGGAGAAAAATGAAAGTGATTGAAATGGTTTGCATAGAGAACGATTTTCAGTTAAGATTAGAATGATGATAATTAAGGAATGGTACACCATTCACTGAACACACTATGGAGGTATTTTCATGTCAACTTTAGTTATTAAAGATCTTCACGTTGAAATCGACGGGAAAGAGATTTTAAAAGGCGTAAACCTTACAATTAATACAAATGAAATTCATGCAATCATGGGACCAAACGGAACTGGTAAATCAACACTAGCTTCTGCAATCATGGGTCACCCTAAATATGAAGTAACTTCAGGTACAGTAGAACTTGATGGCGAAAATGTACTTGAAATGGAAGTGGACGAGCGTGCTCAAGCAGGTTTATTCCTTGCAATGCAATATCCTTCTGAAATCGCTGGTGTAACAAATGCTGACTTCTTACGCTCAGCTATCAATGCACGACGTGAAGAGGGCGATGAAATTTCTCTAATGAAATTTATCCGTGAATTAGATAAAAACATGGAATTCCTTGAAATGCACGAAGATATGGCACAACGTTATTTAAATGAAGGTTTCTCTGGCGGTGAGAAAAAACGTAACGAAATTCTTCAATTAATGATGATTAAACCTACTTTCGCAATTTTAGATGAAATTGACTCTGGTCTTGATATTGACGCGCTTAAAGTTGTTTCAAAAGGAATCAATGCAATGCGTGGAGAAGGATTCGGCTGCTTAATGATCACTCACTACCAACGCCTACTTAACTACATTACACCAGACCATGTACACGTTATGATGCAAGGTCGCGTTGTTAAATCAGGTGGCGAAGAATTAGCACAACGTTTAGAAGCTGAAGGCTATGACTGGATTAAAAAAGAATTAGGTATCGAAGAAGAAACTGAAGAACAAGAAGCATAAGAGGGAGGACGAACTAGCATGACAGTGGAACTTAACTTGCCTGTAACAGTACAGGACGTGCGCTCGTTCTCAGAAGCAAATGGAGAACCGGCTTGGTTTACAGAACTTCGCGCGGCAGCACTAGACAAAGTAACTGGTTTAGATTTGCCAAAACCAGACAGAACAAATATTACAAAATGGGATTTCGTAAACTTCCCAACTCACACAGTTGACAGTGAAGGATTCGCTTCACTTGATGCATTACCAGAAGAAGCAAAAGGTTTAATTAATTTTGAAGCACAAGAAAACCTTTATATTCAACGCAATAACACACCAGCTTTCATTAAAACATCACAAGAACTAGCTGATAAAGGTGTTATTTTTACAGATATTTTAACAGCGGTTCGTGAACATGGCGACCTTGTTAAAAAGTACTTTATGACAGAAGCTGTGAAAGTTGATGAGCATAAATTAACAGCACTTCATGCGGCACTTGTTAACGGTGGTGTGTTCGTATACGTACCGAAAAATGTCGTTATCGAACAACCGCTTCAAGTAGTATTTTTAAATGATAACGCAGAAGCTTCATTATATAACCACGTGTTAGTTGTAGCTGAAGCAAATTCAGCTGTAACATATGTTGAAACATATATTTCAACAGTTGAAGAAGCAAAAGGTCAAGCAAATATTATTGCAGAAGTAGTAGTTCAAGACAATGCACAAGTTACTTACGGTGCGGTTGATGTGCTTGCGAAAGGATATACTACTTATGTAAATCGTCGTGCACGACTAGCTCGTGATGCGAAAGTAGATTGGGCTCTTGGCTTAATGAATGACTCAGATACTATTTCTGAAAACATTACACATCTAATCGGTGACGGTTCTCATGCTGATACGAAAACAGTAGTTGTTGGTCGCGGTGAACAAAAACTTAACTTTACTACTGAAGTTCGTCACTGGGGTAAGAACTCAAATGGTCATATCTTAAAGCATGGTGTAATGAAAGACGCAGCACAATCAATCTTTAACGGTATTGGCTACATCGAACATGGTGCGACAAAAGCGGATGCACAGCAAGAATCACGTGTGTTAATGCTTTCTGAAAAAGCTCGTGGCGATGCAAACCCAATTCTATTGATCGATGAAGATGATGTAACAGCAGGACACGCAGCATCTGTTGGTCGAGTTGATCCACTACAACTTTATTACTTAATGAGTCGTGGTATCTCGAAAGCAGAAGCAGAGCGCCTTGTTATCCATGGATTCCTTGCGCCAGTTGTTACGCAATTACCTATCGAAGGCGTTCAAAAGCAACTGACGGAGGTTATTGAAAGGAAAGTTCGCTAATGATGAATAAAGACATTAAAAGCTATTTCCCAATTTTAGATCAGGAAGTAAACGGTCATAAGCTCGTTTACCTTGATAGCGCAGCAACTTCTCAAAAGCCTATTCAAGTGATTGAAGCAATGAAACATTATTATGAATTCGATAATTCTAATGTTCACCGTGGTGTGCATACATTAGGTAACCGTGCTACTGACAAGTATGAAGGTGCACGTGAAAAGGTTCGTAATTTTATCAATGCTACATCAACACAAGAAATTATTTTTACTCGCGGTACTACAACTGCTTTAAATACAGTAGCATCAAGTTATGGTCGTGCTAATGTTGCTGAAGGTGATGAAATTGTCATTACTCACATGGAGCACCACTCTAATATTATTCCTTGGCAACAACTAGCGAAGGAAAAAAATGCAACGCTGAAATATATTGAGCTTGAAGCGGATGGCACACTTAATCTAGAAAAGGTTCGTGCGACAATTACACCTAAAACAAAAATTGTGTCGGTGTCAATGGCGTCAAACGTCCTTGGAACGATTAATCCAATTAAAGAAATCGCTCAAATCGCGCATGCTAACGGTGCTGTAATGGTAGCGGATGGTGCACAAGCAGCACCACATATGAAAATCGATGTACAGGATCTAGATGTAGATTTCTTAGGATTCTCTGGGCATAAAATGTGCGGTCCAACTGGAATAGGTGTACTATATGGTAAAAAGGAACACCTTGAAAAGATGGAGCCAATTGAATTTGGTGGCGAAATGATTGACTTTGTTGGACTTTATGAGTCAACGTGGAAGGAATTGCCGTGGAAATTTGAAGGTGGAACTCCTATTATTGCAGGTGCAGTAGGTTTAGGAGCCGCTATTGATTTCTTAACTGAAATTGGGCTAGATAACATTGCGGAGCATGAGCATAAGCTTGCTGGATACGCGATGGATCAGCTTGAAACAATTGACGGACTTAAAATTTTCGGCCCACGTGACCCAATGAAGCGTTGTGGCCTTGTAACGTTTAACCTAGACGATGTACATCCACATGATGTGGCAACGGTTCTTGATATGAATGGTATTGCTGTTCGTGCAGGACATCATTGCGCACAGCCACTAATGAAATGTCTTCAACAAGTAGCGACAGCGCGTGCAAGCTTCTATCTGTATAACACAGAAGAAGATATTGACCGCCTAGTTGCAGGGTTACGTTCTGCGAAGGAGTATTTTGGCGATGTCTTTTAATAATTTAGATCAACTATATCGTTCAGTCATTATGGATCACTATAAAAATCCTCGTAATAAAGGATCTATTGAAGAAGATGCTGTTACGATCGATATGAACAATCCGACTTGTGGAGACCGCATTCACTTAACGCTAAAAGTGACTGACGGTATTGTAGAAGATGCGAAGTTTGACGGTGAGGGCTGTTCAATTTCCATGTCTTCTGCTTCCATGATGACGCAGATCATTAAAGGAAAAAAAGTTGAGGAAGCTTTAGAGCTTGCTGAAATTTTCTCTAAAATGATGATGGGCGAAGAATATAGCGAGAAATATGACCTTGAGGATGTTGAGGCACTACAAGGTGTTTCTCAATTCCCTGCACGTATTAAATGTGCGACATTAGCTTGGAAAGCAATGGAAAAAGGTGTGAAGCAATAATATCTAAATTTGAGTGAAAGTCACTATAGGTGCTTTCACTCAAAGTAAGATACCGAGCTTTAAACAAAATAACAATAATGCATGAACGGAGGAGAAACGATGGCTAAAAAAATGCCTGATATTGGCGATTACAAATACGGATTCCATGACAAGGACGTATCAATTTTCCGTTCAAAACGTGGTTTAACTGAAGAAATCGTCCGTGAAATTTCAAATATGAAACAAGAGCCAGAGTGGATGCTTGAGTACCGCTTAAAAGCACTTGAAACTTTCTATACAAAACCAATGCCGCAATGGGGTGGCGACCTAGGAGATTTAGATTTTGATGAAATTACGTATTACGTAAAACCATCAGAAGCTACACAAAAATCTTGGGATGAAGTACCTGATGAAATCAAAGCTACTTTTGATAAATTAGGTATTCCAGAAGCAGAGCAAAAATACCTTGCAGGTGTATCTGCTCAGTACGAATCTGAGGTTGTTTATCACAACATGAAACAAGACCTTGAAGACCTTGGTATTGTGTTCAAAGATACTGACTCAGCTTTACGTGAAAACGAAGATATTTTCAAACAATACTGGGGCAAAGTAATTCCTTACACTGACAACAAATTCGCTGCATTAAACTCAGCTGTTTGGTCAGGTGGATCATTCATCTATGTACCACCAGGTGTAAAAGTGGAAACTCCATTACAAGCATACTTCCGTATTAACTCTGAAAACATGGGTCAATTCGAACGTACGTTAATTATTGTAGATGAAGGCGCTCACGTACACTACGTTGAAGGTTGTACAGCTCCTGTTTACACTACAAACTCTTTACACTCAGCAGTAGTAGAAATTGTTGTACGTAAAGATGCATACTGCCGTTATACAACGATTCAAAACTGGGCAAACAACGTTTACAACCTAGTAACAAAACGTACAGTTGTTGAAGAAAACGGTACAATGGAATGGATCGACGGTAACATCGGTTCTAAGTTAACAATGAAATACCCAGCTTGTATCCTTAAAGGTGAAGGCGCTCGTGGTATGACATTATCTATCGCATTGGCAGGTAAAGGGCAACACCAACACGCAGGTGCGAAAATGATTCATATGGCACCTAACACATCTTCAACAATCGTTTCTAAATCGATTGCTAAACAAGGTGGTAAGGTAACGTATATGGGTCAAGTACGTTTCGGCCCTAAAGCAAGTGGTGCACGTGCTAACATCGAATGTGATACGTTAATCATGGACAACCAATCTACTTCAGATACAATTCCATACAACGAAATCTTAAATGATAACGTTTCTTTAGAGCATGAAGCGAAAGTTTCAAAAGTATCAGAGGAACAATTATTCTACTTAATGTCTCGTGGTATTTCTGAAGAAGAAGCGACAGAAATGATCGTAATGGGCTTCATCGAGCCATTCACAAAAGAATTACCAATGGAGTACGCAGTAGAAATGAACCGCCTGATCAAGTTTGAGATGGAAGGCAGTATTGGGTAATACGCCTAAAATGTCTGGTATATAAAGGTTTTAGAAGAACAATAAAATCAGATGTGCCGAAAACATGCCGATTCAGATAGGAGACGAACTTTTGAAGTTCGTCTCCTTTTTTTAATTTTCAAGGTAGGTACTTAATATTGTTTTGATGGTTCGAAGGGTCGTTATAAAATTGAGAAAAAACGGTTGGGGAATTATCGATAGGAATATTAAATGCTATAAACGATTTATACATAGAAAAATTGTCCTTTTCCATCTGACTCCTAGCCATATATGCTATTTTATTGTTTTCTAAGTTCGTTGCGAATAACTGTGATTCACCATTAGGAAACTGTACCCAATTATGATCGAAAAATGGTAATAAAGCATTTATATGCCCCAATGTATTATTAATAAAATTAAATTTTCCTAGAAAATGATCAAAAATTGATTGAGTTAAGTTTTCACCGAATATTTGAGGGGACGTAAATGTAGAAGGTTGTAATGTATCTTGATGACCGTAATTTTGAGTTTGCTTATTTATATGTGTTATATTGGGGCTTTTTGAAAAAAAAATAAAAACCATACAGCGTGATTTTGCTCGTCCGCTGCAGCACGTCGAAATCTTTCTTTAATTATTGGATCATTTGCTTTATCTGCTATATCTAAATAAAAATCAACGGTTTCTTGTTCATCTTTAAAGGCAAATTCGATTCCTTCCCTAAAGTAATCCGGGCATTCCTCGATTATTTGGTAAGACGGCTTTCTTCCTGTTAAATTTGTATAAATTTTTCTAAATTCCTCGAGATGACGTTTTTCATCCTTTTGTATCTCAAGTATTCTATTCTTTTCATCCTCAGTAGGCGCCATTTTGGCTAACTTTTCATAACAAACAATAGCACTATACTCACCATTGATTGCCTTCTGAATATCATTTACAAGTTGAGCATCGTTTAGCATATGATAATTATCATTATACTGTGGAGCATAATGATAATAGTATTGATTTGAATACATGATTGTCCTCCTTTTGTTAAACTTCTTTCGGCGGGTGTCCAAATATCCGTATCTGTCGCTATGCTTTCGGTACAAAAGACATCCGCTGAAATAGCTGCGTTAACACAGCGCTTTCGCACAAAAAAACATTAGTCGCTGACGCTACGCTTTCGCACAAAAAAACATTAGTCGCTGACGCTACGCTTTCGCACAAAAAACATCTGCGGGCCTAAGCACAAAGCTGATTCCGGACACAATTATCCCGAGGCATAATTGATCCATCAACTTATCTTATGCTTTGTGTATAGGTAATTGTGCAAAGTCATTTTTATTAAACAGTTGACTTATTTTCTTGTTGTAACTATAATGGTTACAGCTGGAGGTGATGAAGATTAAAATTAGCAGTCGTTTTACAATCGCTGTTCATATTTTATCAATCATCAAACAAAATCCATCGACCATTTGCACATCAGAATTTATGGCGGAAAGCGTAAATACAAATCCGGTAGTGATTAGGAAGATATTATCCTATCTTAAAAAGGCAGGTATAGTGCAAGTGCGCCGGGGAACAGGTGGAGCTTCTTTAGTCAAAGATCTAGATGCTATCACTTTGCTAGAGGTTTTTCGTTCAGTAGAAGTTGTAGAAGAAGATAAGTTATTTCATCTACATGAAAATCCAAATCCTGATTGTCCTATTGGTGCAAATATACAGGCTGTGTTAGAGCTAATTTTAGTGCAGGCACAAGAAGCGATGGAGCAAGTATTAGCCAACATTACTATGGAACAAGTGATTACATCTTTAATCCAAGAAATTCAACAATCACAATAAGTGCATGCATTCTTTTCGAATGCATTATTTATTGACTGAGTTGTAACTAAAATGGTTACAACTAAAAAAGAAAGGAAGGTTTTATTGGGTGACTCTTAAAATAAAAGCATATTCGGATTTTATTTGTCCTTTCTGTTTTTTAGGGAAAGGGCCATTAGATGAAATTGCAAAAGAAAAGGATATTGAAATAGAGTGGATGCCATTTGAATTAAGGCCAAAACCATTTCCAAAAATCGATCCTTGGAAAGAGCCTGCTAAATTAGGGTCGTGGGATTCCTATATTCTCCCTACAGCCAAAAAGCTAGGGATTGATATGCGATTACCATGAGTATCTCCACATCCTTATACGAATTTAGCTTTTGAAGGATACCAATTCGCTAAAGTATAAGGAAAAGGAAATGAATTTCATCATAGAGTTTTCACAGCGTTTTTCCAAGAGGAACAAAATATTGAGGATGTAGAAGTGTTAACTCAATTAGCGAATGAGGTAGGTCTGCAAAAAGAAGAATTCAAAGAGGCTTTGTTTTCAGGTAAATATCGTGAAGTACATCAAGATGCTTTAAAGCATGCATATGAAGAAGCAAATATTACGGCTGTTCCTACACTAATTATTGGTGATGAAATAATTCAAGGATTAACTAGTAAAGAAAGAATAGCACAAGTCATCGATCAGCAATTAAAAAAATAGGTAATGTAAGGTAGCTTATAAAATAAAGCTGCATGTAAAAGTCTATAAAAAATTTAATTAAAATTTGGAGGAAATACAAATGTCAGTAACAACAACTAATTTAAAAGAAGCAATTATTAATCGTCGTTCAATCCGTAAAGTGAAAAAGAACGCAGCGATTACAAAAGAAAAAATTGAAGAACTATTAAAAATTAGTGTACATGCACCATCTTCATTTAATATGCAAAGTGGACGTCTAGTAGTTTTAATGGATAACGAGCACGAAAAGTTTTGGGATATTGTCAAAGAAACATTACGTGCACGAGTTCCAGCAGAAAATTTCGCTGCAACAGAAGAGCGTTTACAAGGCTTTAAAGATGGCGTAGGAACAATCTTATTCTTTGAAAACCAAGCAACAATCAAACAAATGCAAGAAAATGCACCTTCTTATAAAGAGCAATTCCCATTCTGGTCACATCAAGGAAATGCTATGCTACAATATGCAACATGGATGTCTTTAACTACTGAAGGAATTGGAGCATCTATTCAGCACTATAATCCAATTATTGACGAGGAAGTTAAACAAACTTGGAATATCCCTGCAGAATGGAGCCTAGTAGCTCAAATGCCATTCGGTGAACCAAATGAACAACCAGGAGAAAAAACATCATTACCTTTTGAAGATGTAGTGAAGTTTTATTAAAAAAGCCTAACTACAATTATGCCCCGTTAAGTGACACGTTCACTTAACGGGGTTTTAACATATTTGGTATCACCACAGCTATCGGCATGATCGCAGTTAAATAAACGAACAATTACCTATTTTTTTATTAAGTGTCAGGACTTAATTTACAATCTAAAGAAAGCAAGCTTGTTATACAAAGCACTTATCAATGTAGGCATTTACGGGAATACAAACCTTAAATTTCCATTTATCAATCTTTGCATATATTTTGACAAAAGTTGATAAACTTCGAATAGAAGGTAGCTAGAAATCCCGCCAGATCAATATTTATGGCAGTTTTTTATAAGTTTGAACGCTCTTTTTCGTAAATTTGTGAAATTATAAATATATAGTATGATAGATACAATCTACTATTTTTAATAAGGTATATTATTGGTTTCTTTACGATTAGACATTATAGGAGGGGAAATACTTTGAAAATAAAGGATTTTCGCTACTCTTTTGTGCAACTAATTATTACATTCCTTGCATTTTGCCAATCAATTTTAAAAAATGATAGTGGTTTAGCAAGTTTTGTTGTCTATTTATTAATCGTGAAATTCACTTGTTTTTTCTAGCGAATATTTGTTAATGCATTATTCCAATAAAAATAAACGGAATAATTAAAATAAAACACATGGTCTCTTTGTGATGATTCAAGTAATATTCACTATATTTTTATTTGTTATTTTTTGGTCTATAATTTTGTTTTATTAAAAATCTAATAGATCATAGTCGAAAATTTTACGAAAAATAAAATAGCATCTATAGAAATAACATTTGAATATGAACAACTTGCTAACTCGCTGGGTAAATTATTTGAAATCTTTTTTGTCATGGAAGGGTCAATCCCTTAGAAAATCTTCAGACACTCAAAAAATGGTGTGATCATTGATATATCATTTAAATGGTGTAGAGGGAGGAGAATATGAAAATTTATATTTCAATTTGTGATGATAATATTAAAGATACATTAATTTTAGAAGAGAATATTAACAAGGTCTTTAATCAAATAAAAGAAGCCACTATTGAAATCGATGTTTATCATAATCCACATAACTTTTTAGAAAATTTCCAGAAGGGTCTAGAAAAATACAATATCATTTTCTTGGATATAGAAATGCCTGAAGAAAACGGTATAAGAATTGCCCGAAAAATAAGAGATATTGATTCGGATGTATTAATCATTTATGTAAGCAGCTATGACAGGTATATGAGAGAAAGCTTTGAAGTACAACCATTTAGATATATCCTCAAACCAATAAAATTTGAAGAGTTGAGAAAATCAATTTTTCAAGCTTTTCATTTTATTGTAAACAATAATAATTTGATTACTTTTTCATTAAAGAATACTACTTATCAGCTTCGTATAAAAGATATTATCTACATAACCGTAGAGAACGGGAGAAAATTAAATATAATAACATCAGAAAACGAATATAAAACTTATGGTAAACTTGGAGATTTAGAAAAATATTTAAAACCATATTTTTTTGCGAGAGTGCATACAGGTTATGTAGTTAATATGGACAATATTCGATCAATAAATAATGTTCAAATCATTATGAATAACGAGGATGAGATTCCAATAAGTAGAGGTAGACGGCAGGAATTTAAGCTTCAATATCACAATTTTATTGAATTAAGATTAATATAATGGTGAACACTATGGAAATTAACTTATTTCAAATTTTGCTATTAATTCTTTTTTATATCTTTATTAGTTTACTTCAAGGTTATTCACTCTACATTTTTTTATGTATTTTTTTTCAGAGAAAGATAACTTTAATAAAAATGTTTTTTATCATCTTTGGCACTTTGCTCTTAAAATCTTTAATAGGAAGCTATTTAAGTAGTATTGGAATTATTATTTTCTCAGTTTTAATGTATTTTATCGTTTCTGTAAAAGGTTTTTATGGAGATTATCCTCAAAAAATTTTTGTATCTATATACTATACGGTTTTTGTTCTTTGTACGGAGCTTTTAATTACATTTTTATTCGGATTCGTTAGCAATTTTGTAGAACCATTTATTATTTATAGTGTGCAAATGTTATTTGTTATAACCATTACCCTTTTAATTGTAAAAAGACTATATGTATTTAAAAATGATAGTTTTATTACATTAACCTCTAGAGAATGGCTCACTTTAACAGTTATATCAATGTGTTCATTAGCTATACTATTGGTAAATTTATACAAAATGGATAAAGATATCGCAAGCATTAACGAATATATGAATATTCAATTTGTAATCATGGTTGTATGTTTATTAGTAATGAACATAGCCATTTTATTTTTATACCAGAAACTTCTTGAATTCACAAATAATAAATTAAAATCACAATTAATTGAAAGACAAATTTTAGAATATGAAAAAAGATTTCAAAATCAAAAAAAAATACACTATTTACGCCATGATATTAAAAATATTCTAATCACAATTAGAGGTTTCATTATTAGTAGATCAACTGCGAAGGCAGAAAATTATATTGATACAATCATTGAAAGCCACGCTATGTCTAATGAGTCTATTACGGGGCATGTCGTAATTGATGCTATTTGTAATGAAAAGATTGAAGAGGCAAAAAAAAGAGGGATTTCTATTATAAAGAACATTGTAATCCCTTATGATATGCCTCTTGAAGGTAAGGAAGTCGAATTATCTTTAATATTAGGCAATGTTTTAGATAATGCTTTAGAAGAAGTGGTTACATTTAAAAATCAAAAAGAACGCTGGATTGAGATTGAAATGAGATATTATAATGAAAATCTCATCATTAGAGTAATGAATCCTATGAAAAATATGAAAAAAATAAAGGATTCTAGTGAAAAAAACACTTTGAATGCTAGAGGAAATGGTTTAAATATTATTAAAATGTTTGTTGAGAATTTAAATGGAACGATAACTTTTGACCAGTCAGATCAAGTATTTAAGGTTATTATCCTTCTGAATATGGAATAGGAATAATGAATGTCTAAATGCCCTGAAGATCCGTATCTTCAACGGCACTTAGACATTTTTTTTAGATCACAGGATGTTATTTACTACAACATCCATGCAAGTTACTACATATTGGTGAAAAACCCCTAAAGGCACGATAAATTATATGTGTATACTTCAAAAGAAGTACAAAAGTATTGAAGAGGGGAGGAAATAAAGATGCTATTTAATTCTAAAAGTAGATTTGGCTCAGGATGTATTAGCGTGGGAACAATATTTATTTGTATAAGTTACGGCAAGAATGGTTTATAGCTTTATAACTTAAAAGAAAGGTGTGGACATCTTTAACGTCTGTTAAGCTGCACCTTTCATTCAAGGATATTTAAGGAGTAGAGGTGATACATTGTGAAAAATATTTTATCTGTGCATGGTGTTTCTAAAATATTTAAAAATAACAAAGTATTAAATAATAACTCTTTTAACATAAAAGAAGGTGAAATTGTCGGATTAGTTGGAAGAAATGGGGCAGGTAAAACAACGTTAATGAAAGGAATACTGGGATTAGTTAATTTAAATACGGGTACTGTAAGTTATTTAGGGGATGAAAAATATACTAATAACTCAAAACTTATGGACTCATTAGGTTATCTTATTGATTATAAATTTTATGAAGATTTAAATGCAGCAGATAACATTACAATTCAGTGGCTATACAGTGGTAGGAATAACAATCAGCAAATGTCACAAAAAATTGATGAAATTTTGTCATTCGTCGGCTTGGAAAACAACCCTAAAAGAGTTTCTGAATATTCATTTGGAATGAAACAGAGGCTTAGATTGGCCTTGGCACTTATAGGTGAACCAAAACTGTTGATTTTAGATGAACCATTTGTAGGGTTAGACCCAGTTGGAATAAAGACATTTAAAGAATATCTTTTCAAACTAACAAAGGATAAAAAGTTAGCTGTACTTATGTCAAGCCATCAATTGTCTGAAATCGAAAATCTATGTACTAGATATCTTTATTTGGAAAACGGGAGGATTATGGAATATGAAGGATATAAAACCAAGGAAATTAAATTTGCGTTTTGTTCAACTAATAAGGATAATTTAGCGTTTCTAATTAAAAAATATCAAGAAGATATTTCAATTATTAACAACCAGATCATTCTCCATCAATCAAATAGTTATTCATACAATGACTTATTTTATGATTTTTTAGAATTGGGCATTGAAATTCAAAGTATAGATTTAGAAATAAATTCGATAAATGAATTATTTGAAAAGGATGAATGACCAATGGATAGTATAGCTTTGATGAGAGTGGAACTTTATAAACTTAAGAAAAAGAAAACGGTCAAGATTTTATTTCTCATAAGCATAATACCGTCATTTTTTTATGCTATGGCGATGAAATTTAACTGGAGCTTTGTTAGCGTTACTGTAGATGGATTTTCAATAATAAATTATATTACAAGTATATATACAATTATTTTTATATTAGGAATTCCTATGTTTATATTATTTTTCATTTCAACAAATTTAATCGCAAATGAAATATATGAAGGTCAGATGATGTTAGCTATCACTAGAGTGGCAAATAGGGAGCGGATATTAAGTGGAAAATTTTTAGCTATTACGTACTTATTATTTATATTTTTTATTACAAATATCATTGCTTCTATTGTTGCCTTTTACCTTTTTATTTATGATACGAAGTATTTTATACCTTTTACATTTAATATGGACACATTGAATAAAGTTGTTAATTTATTTGGCGTTCAAATCTTTTTGTTATTACTTTGCTACATTGTTATGCTCTGTTCGACAAGATTTAATTTAGTTATATCTATAGTATGTGGATTACTGTTTTTAACTATTACTTCATTTGCAAATTATATTCCTTATGTTAAATATATTTCTCCAGGTTATCTAGCATTGAGTGATCTTGATATCGGATCAAATTACTATATTGTATTCATTCAAATATGTATTAATTTAATGTTGTTTATTTTTATTGTTAGAAAAGGATGGAAAAACTTTAGGCAGATAGAGTTTTAAGAATATGGAAACGGAACTTAAAGTTTATCGTTTATTCACATATATTTTTACGACTATTCTAATGTTAGTTTGTACAGTATTTCTTACTTTTATTATTACGCTACTATTTAATTTTAAGCATCAACTCATGCTGTTAATGAATTTATCTTTTCCATTACTAATTTGTCTAGTGATTATCCCATGTCTAGTTAGAAGAAAATATATTAACATTTTTTTAATAGGCAATAGACAATTATTAATAACAACAGCATTGTACCTTGGTATTTTACCTGTTCTCTTTTTTTATGTTAGTATGCAGGAGCCTTTAGTATATTGTGTACATTTATTAGTTATTTCAATTGCAGAAGAATTTTATTGTAGGGGTGTTCTCACTAAAGAATTACAAAAATCTTTTTCTAGAAAGAGAACATTAATAATTGTAAGTTTAATATTTGCGTTAATATTTCATCTTAATGAGTCATTTGTGCAAAATCTTTTTATAAGATTTCCTTTAGGGTTAGTGCTGGGTATAGCTTACAATAAAACCAACAATATATGGATACCAATTTTGATTCATACTGTTTATAACTCACTTATTATTATAATTATAGGAGGACAGTGAGCGTGAAATTATTTCAATTGTGGATTTTTTCCCCCGTTATATTAGGGATCAACTCGATTTTAATTTTTTACTTTATTAATTCAAATTCAATACCACTAGGGCTAATCTTTTTAACAATCTCTATTTTCTTACCTGCAATTATATATTTCTTTATGGTAAGAGAAACTTCCAGGGGATACGAGCCTATAATTATTGCAGGGATTATGGCAACAATTAATAGTTTTTATTTTTATCTTTTAGCCAACCTCATTATAAAAAAAGAGTCTATCGATAATATTTCGAATTTTCTGTCTTCGTATAATGACGAAAACTTGGAAATATCTTTTAGCATTACGGGTGCGAAACCTGTGTTGTCACTATGGTTTATTACTTTTCTTAGCATATTAGTAGTACATAAAATAAAACATTTCATCTTAGGGAAGAAGGTTAACTATGGATAAAGTATTAATAAATAAAAAAGTAACGTTTAATGATTATATTCGAATTTTTACAGTAGATGATATTCATTTTATTGGAAATTTAAAGAATACTGTAATTGTTGGTTTAGATCAAGAAGGAAGAAATTTAGTATTAGATATTCGAAAAAGTAAATTAATTGAATTAGAAACTGAAAATAAAAAACAACTATTTGACTTTTTGGATAAAAATGATTTTTTTATCGAACCTAATAATGAAGTTTCGAAAAATAATCATAAACTAGATGTAGCTTATGTTCATGTTACAAATAAATGTAATTTGCACTGTACTGGTTGTTATTCACTTAATGATAGTAGGAACTGTGTGGAAGACTTAGGAAAAAGCGAAATCTTATCAGTGATTGATCAACTGTGTGATGTTGGAATTAAGTCTGTGGTTATTTCAGGTGGAGAACCTCTGATGAATAAGGATATAGTCGAAATTCTTAATTATGCAAAAAACGAAAAAAAGTTAATGGTAACTCTAATCACAAACGGAATGATTAGAAAAGCGGATATTATAAAAAATTTGTATGGGAAAGTTGATGTAGTAAGTGTATCTGTAGATGGTTATAGTAATGAACACCCAACCTTTTTAAGGGATGAAGGTATTTTTGAAAGAGTTATTGGTACAGTTAAAATATTTAAAGAGTATGGATTAGATGTCTCGATATTACCGACAATTCATTCTAAAAATTTTTATCGTATTACTGAGTATTTGAAGTTGGCGGATTCATTAAAAGTACCCATTAGCTTTAGTTTACTAAGTTGTAGCACGGAAGTTTTTCGAGATTTCATTCCAAGTAAACAACAATTGAAAGATTTAGCTGATATTTTATATGGTAATGGTGCAATTATTGAAGATACTACATTTACTGGTGATCTTGGATTAAGAAATAATTGTGGTGCAGGAACTAGTACGATAAGTATTGGTACAGACGGTCACGTTTATCCATGTCATGCTCTTATGTATCCAGAATTTGATATGGGGAATTTATTAGAATTTTCATTAATTGATATACTTGAACAAAATGAGATTGCACAAGAATTCCAAGATTTATCGGTTGAAAAAATTAGCGGCTGTAACAAGTGTGATTTAAAGTATTTTTGTGCTGGATTTTGTCGAGCGAGATCGTTCTATGATTATAATACAATTTATAAACCAGATCCGTATTGTAGTTTAAGCAAAACATATAATAAGAGAGTTTTGAGTGAGTTGAAAGCACATCTCCAACAGTAGAGTGTACAGTGTCAAAGTGGCTAGTTCTTAGGCAATATTTTGTACTTTCTTCAAAACATAGTTATTGGTGATGAATGGAGGATAGCATATGCTTTCCTATTTAAATAAGGTTAAAAAAGTTTTTATCTTTTTAATTTTTTTCCTAATTCTTGGATCACTTTCTAGTGTACTTTTTGCAATAATAATTGAAAGAGCTATTGATGTAACGGTGACTGGAGAATTTTATGAATTTAAGAAAATCTTGTTTTATTTCTTATTGTTTGTAGTTGGAAGTTTTTTAATTGGTTATATTAGTAATGTTTTAAACGCTAAATTAAATAAAAAAATAATGGTGAATTTAAGAAGAGATGTTTTTATATCCTTAATTTTTTTAAAATTTGATGATTTTAAGAAGACTAGTTCAGGAAATAAGATATCAATTTTCGAAAATGATTTAAAAATAATTGAACGCGATTATTTTAATAGTATAGTTTCCATTATTCAAAGTCTACTCTTATTTATATTTTCTGTAATCTATTTAATTAAGATTAACTTCATATTAGCTTTGAGCATTATAATAGGAAGTATCTTATTGTTAATAATACCTGTTTTATTTAGTAGGGAGCTTAATATATTAAACAATAAGCTTTCAGATCAAGTTGGTAAGTATTTAACTAGTATTAAAGACTACTTTACGGGAATAGAAGTCATTAAATCGAATAGTATTGAAAAGAAAGTAATAGAAGAATACACAATTTACAATGGGAAAATGGAAGATGCACGCTATAATTTTAATAATAAACTAGCTTTATTTGAACAAGTTTCGTTGAATAGTAGTTATATACTGGTTGTGATTTGTTTTGCTGTTGGTGGTATTTTATTATTACATAAGGATATTTCAATTGGACAGTTGATTGCTTCAGTTCAATTATTGAATAATATAATGAGTCCGGCATCAAACATTAGTCAATCTCTTATGGGTATTAAAGGGTGCACGCTACTCATTGAAAAGATTAATAACTTACTTAATAGTAAAAAAGAATCTGGATTGTCTGAAGAAATTTCCTTACCACATTTATATACTATTCAACTTAAAAATGTAAGTTATTCTTATGAAACGAAGGAGAACGCTTTAAAGAGTCTCAATCTAACGTTGGAAAATAAAAATAAATATGCGATCGTAGGGACTAGTGGAAGTGGAAAGTCAACTATATTAAAGTTAATAACTGGTTTCATTGATTCGTTTTATATAGGTGATATTTTCTTAAATAATAAAAATATCCGCGATATTAAGAGTGAAGAATTACTTAACTATTTTTCATATATTCATCAAGATACTTTTATATTTAATGATACGATTGAAAACAATATAACATTGTTTCAAAATTATTCTAAAAAAAAGCTCGATAAAGCTATTCGTGATGCACAACTATATGAATTAATAGAACAGCTTCCTGAACGAATGCAATATATATGTAGTGAAGATGGATTTAACTTATCTGGTGGTGAAAAACAAAGAATTGCAATCGCTAGGGCTTTATTACGAGACTCTCCTGTTATAGTTTTAGATGAAGGAACAAGAGCATTAGATAATGGAACAGCCTCAAAAATAGAAGAAATTCTACTACAACTTAATGATAAATTAATAATTGTAGTAAGTCATAAATTAGAAGAAAATTTTTTGAATAAATTTGATCAAATAATTTGTTTACATAATGGTGAGATAACTGAAACAGGAAGCTTTTACGAACTTGTGGAGAAAAAGCAATTCTTTTTTAGCCTGTACAATGTATACAAATAATCACATCTATTGATTAATAAAAGAGAGGTTCGTACGAATATAAGTTGTAAACCCAACATCTACAAGGAAAAATCTCTCTTGATTAAGATTAATACGATTTTGGATTTTCATACTTCTTTCATATCATATGAAAATCCAAATCCTAATTGTCCTATAGGTGCAAACATATAGGTTTTGTTAGTGCTAATTTTTGTACAGATACAAGAAGCAATAGAGCAAGTAATTACAACAATCGCAAAAAATGCATTCTTTTCAATGAATGCATTTTTTTTTTGCTCAACTTGTAACTGGAAATGTTACAAGTGAAAGTGGAAGAGTAAAGTAAAGGAAAGTTAGCAGTGACATTTTTTAAAACGTATACCATGTGTTTAGGTTGATTGGAGTCGAGGGTGGGCGACTCCTTGGGGATCAACGAATAGAGGAACGAAGGCTAAAACCATCACGTCTGTGATAACGACTTCGTGACCAACATCGGTGCTGTTGCTGTCGCTACGTTGCACTACGCTTTCGCACAGACAAAAACACTTTGCTGCCGCTACGTTAACACTTTGCTGCCGCTACGTTAACACTTTGCTGCCGCTACGTTAACACTACGCTTTCGCGCAAAAAACATCTGTTGGTCCGAGACCCTAGAGCGAGCACATAGAGGAACGAAGGCTAAGAGCATCATGTCCTGTGATAACTACTTCGTGACCAACATCCTGTTGCCCCAAGCGGCTCATGGGATGCCCCCAGGAAAGCGCCCTGCCGGAACGGAAATCAACACCTTGTTAAGGTGATATTCCTCTAATTTATCATAGAGGTAAATGATGGTAATATCCATCTTATTAACCTTATTTATGAGCTATGTTTTTTTACTTTACGTTCATATTTAGTTAGAAAGTGTGTGCTATGATATTGTAAATAGAGGGGGGAGTCACATGATTCGAGTTGGATTAACTGGTTGGGGTGATCATCCTTCGCTTTATAGTGGAGTCACTGCCTCAAAGGACAAATTATTCGATTATACAGGTCATTTTTTAACGGTAGAAGTAGACACTTCTTTTTATGCCATTCCTTCTAAAGAGAATGTTCGAAAGTGGTGTAAAGATACGCCAGAAAATTTTCGTTTTGTTGTGAAGGCCTATCAAGGAATGACTGGGCATTTACGTGGCGACATACCGTATGAATCGAAGAATGACATGTTTAATGCCTTTATCGAATGTGCTAATGAATTTAAATGTCATGGGAAGCTAGCAATGGTACTAGCGCAATTTCCTCCATGGTTTGATTGTCAGGCAAAAAATGTACAATATCTTTTGTATATTAGACAACAGCTCAAGGGCTTTGATGTAGCTATTGAGTTTCGTAATCGAACATGGTATGCGGATAATGTAGTGCAACAAACAATGGATTTTTTACGAGAACATCAATTCATTCATACAATTTGTGATGAACCACAGGCTGGCGTAGGTTCTGTACCATTTTATCCTACTGTTACTGCGAGGAAGGCACTCGTACGTATTCATGGACGTAACATTCATGGGTGGCGCAATACTGGTAATGCCGAAAACTGGCGGAAGGTTCGCTTTTTATATGATTATAATAGTGAAGAATTGCAGCAGCTTGGACAGCATATAAAACATCTCCAACCAGAAGTACAGGACCTGTATGTATTATTTAATAATAATTCAGGACTTCATGCTGCGAAAAATGCAAAGGAGTTACAAGGAATTTTAGCGATTAGAGATGTAGGGTTAGCGCCTAAACAATTAAATATGTTTGAAGGAGAACTATAATGGAATTTTTTGTTTTAGTTATTATTGCATTATTATCTGGGTTAATTGGCGCGTTGGTTGGGCTAGGTGGAGGAGTTATCTTAGTCCCAGCAACATTATACATTGGGTTAAATTTAGGGATGATTCCAGATATCACTCCTCAAAAAGTGGTTGGCTTATCTGTTGTCATGATGATTTTTACTGGACTTGCCTCTACGTTAAGCTATATGAAATCTAAAACAGTTGATTATAAGAGTGGTTGGATATTTTTTATAGGAAGTATTCCTGGAACAATGCTGGGCGCATGGGTTAATAAGGGGCTAGATTTACCATCATTTAATTTGTATTTTGGTATTTTACTAATCATTTTGGCGACGATATTACTTGTACGTGATCGTTTGAAACCTGTAGAATGGTTTGTAAAAAAAGGTATGAAACTGGAATTCGAAGATAGAGAAGGAAATACCTTTGTATATGGGTATCCAATTTGGTTTGCCATCGTATTAACCTTTGCAATTGGCTTTGCCTCTGGATTATTTGGTATCGGTGGAGGCTCGATGATTGTACCTGCAATGATTATTTTATTTTTATTCCCACCACACGTTGCAGTGGCAACATCGATGTTCATGGTATTTTTATCGTCAATTGTTAATTCAGCGAGTCATATTTATTTAGGACATGTGCCGTGGCTCTATACGATTCCTGTTATTCCAGGAGCTTATATTGGAGCAAAGTTAGGGGCAGCATTAAATAAAAGAATTAAATCAGATACGCTTGTAGTAGCGCTTCGAGTTATTTTATTATTATTAGGAATTCGTTCCATTATCGATGGTTTATTGTAATATTGATTTAAAGCAGGTCTATTACAGACATAGAAGCTATTTTAAAGAAGAGGTGGCTTAATTGCTGGAAAAAATTCATATTTTTCACACGAATGATTTGCACAGTCATTTTAAGTATTGGCCACGAATGCAAAGCTATGTGAAAGAAATACGTACTAAGCTTACAACCATGGGAGAAACAAGCTATTTATTTGATGTCGGTGATCATTTAGATCGTTCAAATATTTATACAGAAGCAACTGTCGGCAAGGGCAATGTGAGGTTATTGAATGAAGCAGGCTACGACGTAGTGACAATTGGTAATAATGAAGGTATAACATTGTCCCATGAGGAGCTGTACCATTTATATGATGAAGCAGCTTTTGAGGTAGTAGTTGCTAATGTGAATGTCACACAAGGAACAAATCCGGCGTGGATGAAGCCGTATGTTGTATTAACAACTGCTTATGGCACAAAGGTTGCAGTTATTGCAGCAACGGCTATGTTTGAAATTTATTATAAGGAATTAAACTGGGATATAGATGAGGCGCGAAGCACACTCGTTCGCTTAGCATATCAACTTCGTAAAGAAGTAGATATTGTTGTTTGTTTGTCACATTTGGGGATAACAGAGGATGAACTTTTAGCTGAGGAATGCCCAGAAATAGATGTTATATTCGGCTCACATACACATCATGTTCTCCCAAATGGAAAGCTAATTAATGGCGTTTTATTAACGGGTGGGGGGAAATTTGGGCAATATATTGGCCATCTTGTGGTAGAATATGATAAAAAATTGAGGAAAATTGTTGAAAAAAAGGATACTTTAATTCATAATAATGATTTGCCTACAGTTAAAAATGAATATGAAATCGTCCAGTCTTTAGAAAAAGAAGGTGAACGATTACTTGATATTCCAGTATTCACTACGAAAAAATCGTACAATAAGGAATGGTTCCATTACTCACAATTATCCGATTTGTTTGCGCGGGCCATTTTAGAGAAAAGTGGAGCAGATTGTGCGTTATTTAACGCGGGTATTTTTTTGGATGGTTTACCTAAGGGGACAGTGACTGCACTAGATTTGCATAGAATTTTCCCACATCCTATAAATTTATGTACGATTGAATTATCAGTTGTTGAAATGAAAGAAATTTTTCAGCAATCTAAAAATGAAGAATGGCCCTATATTGAGCTAAAAGGATTAGGGTTTAGAGGCGTTATCTTTGGAAAGATGCTGACTTATGGCTTTTCAATGAATGAAGATCGCCAATTATTTATCAATGGGAAGCTTGCAGATAACGATCGAATTTATAAATTAGTAACACTTGATTTGTTTACGTTCGGTTATTTTTATCCGAGCTTTAAATATGCTAAGAAAAAATATATTCTACCAGAGTTTTTACGAAACATTATGATAGATTATGGGCAAAGATTCTTTAAGCAATAGTAGATAAAACGCTTTTAGAATGGAATGGGGAAAAGGTCATGCGATTAATTTCAATCGATGTATTAAAAGAAGGAATGGTATTAGCAAGAACCATTTGGAATGAGGCGGGACACCCTCTTTTAAAGAAAGATGTTGTCATTAATGAACGTATCATACAAAGACTTCAAGAATTAAATACACATTATTTATATATAGACGATGAAATTTCTGAAGGTATTGAGGTAAAGGAAACTGTTCCACCTGTTATTCGAAATAAAGCAATTTCAACCATTAAAGATTCTTTCCAATCAATCAATGGTTTAAATCCAGTAAATGCTTCTTATGTGCTTGACCAACAATCAAAAGCAATTGTCTCAATTGTAGATGAGTTGCTGTCGGCAGTTAGTGGTAATGATGAAATTCTAACAATACTTACAGATGCGTATTTATTTGATGAATATTTATATCAACACTCCTTTCAAGTCACCCTTTATTCGATAGCGATTGCTAAAGAACTTGGATACTCGGCTGAGGATTTACGTTTGATTGGGATTGGCGCTTTGTTACATGACATAGGGAAGCTTATGGTACCAAAAGAGATCCTGACAAAACCAGGACGCCTAACGAGTGAGGAATTTGAAACAATGAAGCAGCATACTCGATATGGTTTTGATTTGTTACGTAATTTACATTCCATATCATTGATTGTTGCACATTGTGCCTTCCAACATCACGAACGGATTGATGGGAGTGGCTATCCACGGGGCTTAGTTGATTTTGAAATCCATCCGTTTGCAAAAATTATTGGTGTAGCGGACGTCTTTGATGCGGTGACTACAAGTCGTGTATATCGTGAAAAAATGTTACCTTCACAGGGCCTAGCAATTGTAGAAGCTGGCTGTGGAACTATATACGATGCACGTATTGTAAAAGCATTGAAAAGTTCTGTTGTACATTATCCTAACGGTGTTATTTTAAAATTGTCGGATGGACGTCGAGGTATTGTATCTAGACAAAATACATCGAATGCAGCATTACCATGGATTCGTATTTTTGAGGAGCAAAATCAAATATTAACAGCTACATATGAAATTAATTTAGTGGACTACCCAACCGTAACAATTGAAAACGTTGAAGCGGATTATGTTGTACCATCGTAAATCGAATAAAAATCTCCTCCTGTTCATACGTTATGGAACAGGAGGAGATTTTTTGTTTTTCCCTCGAAAAAGGATGAAATTACGAACATATAGTAATAATGGTAACTATAGAAAAAAGGGAAGTCGTTTGAATCGATTAACCATATTAATTGTCTGCATTATTATCGGTGTTATTTTATTTATTTATTATTTAAATGCGAAGCTAATGCCGACCTACTTAGATTATGCTGAAATACAAACGGGTAAGATTGCTTCCTCCGTTGTGAGTAAAGCGATTGATTCTCGTACTTCAAGCGTTATGGATGTTAATGATGTTCTTGTAGAAGTATCCCCAGGCAACCATGCTGATTTAAAAATTAATACAGAAACGATTAATCGAGTTCGAACAGAAACGGTCAATCAAGTAAAATTATATTTAGAGCAGGCAGAGAAAGGGGAGTTGTCTCATTTACCAAATGTTGATAATGTTGAATATGATTATAACAAAATTAATGAAGGTAATGGGGTAGTTTTTTATATGCCATTGAGTCAGGCAGCTAATATCCCTTTAATTGGGAACTTAGGGCCTAAAATTCCGATACGCTTTCATGTCATTGGCAATGTGCATAGTGAAGTTACTTCTTCAATAGAGGAATTTGGTATAAATAGCGCATATATGTCGGTAGGGATTCATATAGAAGTAAATGTGCAAATTATTGTCCCTTTTGCTAGTAAAACTACAACAGTTACCCAGGATATTCCGGTGGCAATGGGCTTAGTAAGGGGGGCAGTTCCAAACGTTTATTCAAATGGTAGTGAAGAGGCACCTTCAATTCAAATACCTGTCCCTCCTAAAAAATAGAAATGTTTGCCTTCTTTCAGCGAATGTCTTTTGTACCGAAAGCGTAGCGACAGGTACAGGTTTCCAAATACCCGGTGAAATAGAGGAACTCAGTCTAAGAACGCCACGTCCTGTGGCAATTTATCTGTGCTGTCGCTTCGTTGCAATACGCTTTCGCACAGAATGAAACCCTTTTGCTGCCGCTTCGCTTTCGCGCAAAAAACATCTGCTGCTGCCGCTTCGCTTTCGCGCAAAAAACATCTGCTGCTGCCGCTTCGCTTTCGCGCAAAAAACATCTGCTGCTGCCGCTTCGCTTTCGAGCAAAAAACATATGCAGGCCTAAGCACAAAGCCGATTCTGGACGCAATTTTGCTGAGGCAAAATTGATTATGATAGTTGTTGGAGTTCATTTATTATGTTACATTGACATCAGTGAAGATAGTAATATAAAAACTGCACATATTTGATAGGGGCGATATCCGTATGACATCTTGTAAACCTACAAGCAAAGAAAAAGAAGAATATTTAAGAAAACCAGATTGGCTAAAAATTAAACTAAACACTAATGATGAATATAAAGGGCTAAAGAAGCTCATGCGAGAAAAAAATCTGCATACAGTATGCGAAGAAGCACGTTGTCCTAATATTCATGAATGTTGGGGTGAACGACGTACAGCAACGATGATGATTCTTGGATCTGTTTGTACGCGTGCTTGCCGTTTCTGTGCTGTTAAAACAGGTTTACCGAATGAATTAGACTTAGCTGAGCCAGAACGCGTAGCAGATTCTGTAGCTATTATGAACTTGAAGCACGTTGTTATTACAATGGTAGCGCGTGATGACTTAAAGGATGGCGGTGCGCAAGTATTAGCTGAAACCGTGCGTGCGATTCGCCGTAAAAGTCCGTTTACATCGATTGAAGTGTTACCGTCCGATTTAGGTGGTTTGAAAGAGAACCTTCAAATTTTAATGGATGCGAAGCCAGATATTTTAAATCATAATATTGAAACCGTGCGTCGCTTAACGCCAAGAGTACGTGCTCGCGCAAAATATGAGCGTTCATTAGAGTTTCTTCGTTTGGCAAAAGAAATGCAGCCAGACATCCCTACAAAGTCATCTTTAATGATAGGCTTAGGTGAAACAGATGAAGAAATTTTAGAAGTAATGGACGATTTACGAGCAAACGACGTAGATATTATGACAATTGGTCAATACTTACAGCCAACGAAAAAGCACTTGCCTGTTAAAAAGTATTATTCACCAATAGAGTTTGGTAAACTGCGTAAAATCGCAATGGAAAAAGGATTTAAGCATTGTGAAGCAGGCCCACTTGTACGTAGTAGCTATCACGCTGATGAACAAGTTAACGAAGCAACAAAAGAACGTCAACTACAAGCAGAACAGTAAAATCAAATGTTGAAATGGAAGGTGGTGTCACTTTGTTCAATATTGAAGGATTTGAATACGAACTTATTGAAGATTACAAAGATGCTTTTCAAGAGGAAGTATTCAAGGAACGATACTCAGATATTTTAGCCAGATATGATTATATTGTTGGCGACTGGGGCTATAGTCAATTACGCTTAAAAGGCTTTTTTGACGATAAAAATCAGAAAGCGACTTTCGATACGAAGATTAGTACACTACAAGATTACTTATATGAGTATTGTAATTTTGGCTGTGCATATTTTGTATTGCGCAAAACTGGTAAATCTACTCAACAGCCAGAAGTTGTAGTAAGTGAAGATCATGAAGTGACAAAGCTTGCTGAGCATGAACAAATAGCAGAATAAACTTTAAAAACCTGATGCGAAATTTGCATCAGGTTTTTACTTTGCAGTAATAGGTTTTTTTAATTTGGTAATAATAACAATGTGGCTTATAAACATAGCGTGAGGTTGATTTCCGTTCCGGCTAGGCGCTTTTATCGCTGACGCTTCGCTTTCGCGCAGTTAAAACATTGTGCTGACGCTTCGCTTTCGCACAGATAAACATTTGCCGCTGACGTTTCGCTTTCGCTTAGAGCAGAGCTTCCTGGGGGCGTCCGATGAGCCGCTTGGGCCAACAGGTGTTTTTTGCGCGAAAGCGAAGTGCTAACGTAGCGGCAGCAGCACGATGTTGGTCACGAAGGCGTTATCACAGGACGTGATGATTTTAGCCTTCGTTCCTCTATTCGCTAATCCCCAAGGAATCGCCCAGCCTCCACTCCAATCAACTATACGTTTTAACGAATAACATTCCTAATTTTTGGTGATGAATCGAAAAGGACGGATTTTAAAATTAATTCTAGTTTTATATTAAAGGTGTGTGTTATTTAGATGAAAAAAGCTGTATTTTTGGACCGTGATGGGGTCATCAACGAAGTATTAACGGATCGCGTTAAATTTGTAAATAAACCAAAGGATTTTTATTTTCTGCCGCATGTTCCGAAAGCTATAAAAAAATTGAATAAATACTTTGACTATATTTTTGTAGTAACCAATCAAGGCGGCGTTGGATTGGGGTTTATGAAAGAAACGCAGCTACAAAAAATACATGAGCATATGGTAAAAGAATTGAAGAAGGAAGGGGCCACTATTCACGAAGTCGTATATTGTCCTCATAAACCAAAATCGGGCTGTGCCTGTCGTAAGCCAAAAAGTAAGTTAATCGTTGATCTTAGTGAAAAATATAATATAGATTTGGCAAAATCATATATGGTGGGAGATACGGATACAGATATAATAGCAGGCAAACGAGCAGGAACTAAGGGAGTATTTTTAGGTGCGAAAGATCCGTTGGCAGATGCAGTTTTCCCAGATTTAATTAGTGCTACTGATTGGATTATTAAAGATGCCACAGCATAATGCTAGTATTGTTGAGGTGGAAAGACAAAGCGTATAAATCATGTAAAAAAGGATAATTTATTTATTGGAGGTGATTAATTTGACTAAAGAAAATAAAAAAGGGTTAGATCGAGAAGAATATGGATTTGGCTTTGATATTAGTGTTGATGACTTAGCAGTAATTGGGCAAAATCAACAAGCCAAAAAACAAAACAATAATGAAAACAAAGACAAGCCTCGCAATAAGGATAATCCTGCTAAAATAAATAATGAAAAGTAGGGGCACAATACAATGCTCCTCGATTTAGATTTAAGATACCTACAAAAAAATTCCGCCAACCTTCTGTTGCACAGTGCGCAAAGTATATTCCTTTGTCTGTAGAAAAGCGGAATTTTTTTGTATTAAATGCTTAATTGCTATGAAAACACCCAATCTTTGAAGGGTGTTAATTTAATAATTCACGTAAATATTCTCGTAGCTCGACTGTCTCTTCCTCTGTACGATTGTACACGTGTTCAAGATAGCCAGGCTCTTCTATATCATCTGGACCAATTATAGCAAAGCGTCCAAATTGGATATCCATGACAAGCACTTTCCCGAAGAAACGACCCGATTGCAAAATGGCTAAATCATATCGTAACTTTTCCCCAGCAAAACTAACAAAGCGTGTTTTTGTATCTTCTACATCATCATATAAAAAAAAACGTTCCATCTTTTAATCTCCTTCCAGTCCTATAGATATGGTACTATAGAAGAGAAATGACTATCAACTTTTAAAGATTTGAATGGGGGCTTTCCTTGTGTATTTTGTAGATCGTAATAAAATCACAAAAAACTTACAGTACTTAGATGGACTATTAGCTATGTTGGAGTCAGAAGATAACTGGCTAGAAAATGATATTAAAAAATTAGCAATCGAGCGAATTGGTCACAATGTGATGGAGTCAATGATGGATGTAGGAAATTTAATGATTGACGGTTTCATTATGCGTGATCCAGGAAGCTATGAGGATATTATCGATATTTTAATCGATGAAAAAGTCGTATCTATTGAGATGGAAGCATCATTAAAAGCAGTAGTTGGCTTACGTAAAATGCTTGTTCGTGAATTTATAGATGTAGATATTCAGGAAGTTGTAAATGTGTTAACAGCGAGTTTACCGGTATTAAAGCAATTCTCACCAGCTGTGAATAGTTATTTAACAAATGAACTCGGCCCTGTATCGGCTTTTTTACCAGAGGATCATCAATGAAAATTTACAAGGCATATTGCTTTGATTTAGATGGTACAGTGTATCGTGGAAAGGATGGCATTCCTTCTGCTATTACGTTTATTCATGGGTTACAACAAGCAGGAATCGAGCCATTTTACGTAACAAACAATTCTTCTAAGACCAGAGAACAGCTGCAGGAAGCTTTAAGCGCTATAGGTGTGAATGCACCGTTAGAACATATTTACTCTAGTGCGCTAGTTACGGCGAAATATGTAGCCTTGAATTTCTCTGGCAAAAAAGTAGCTATGTTGGGTTCTGATGGTATTCGTAACGCGTTATTGAATGAAGGCATTGAACCTACCGAGGATGAGCCAGAGGTATTTGTTATGGGGATTGATCGAAATCTAGATTATATGGCACTTGCGAAGGCGACGATTGCTGTGCAAAATGGTGCGACATTTATAGCAACGAATCAAGATATTAAATTCCCAACAGAATATGGATTTCTCCCTGGCAATGGGTCATTTGCCCGTTTAGTGGGTGAGGTTGCAGACGTTGAGCCAATCTATATTGGTAAACCATCACCTGCAATGCTTGAAGTCATTGCGACAGAGCATGGCTTTACGAAAGACGAAATGGTGATGATTGGCGATAATTACGACACAGATATAATGTGTGGGATTCGCTTTGGCTGTGACACAATCCATGTAAATACAGGTGTTACACCAACAAAGATTGTACTTGAGAAGGAGCAGCAGCCTACCTATGTGGTGGAAGCTTTAATTGAATAGTTCAAACATAAAAAAAGGATGCTTATGTCGATTTTTTTGGCATAACATCCTTTTTTTATGTTCAAATTTAGTATTAGTAAACGTTTCATCATTACGAATGAGGTATTACACCTTCATTACCATAACGGATTTTCTTCGATATATTGATAAATGGCATTCGTCAACTCTTCAGGAGAATTCGCCTCAACTAATTCACCATTGACGACTGCATAAAATGATTCTGAACATTTTGTACAGTAGCTAAGGCAGCCATATTCCATAACGTCGATGTTTGGATCGCGGTCTAGTACTTCATAAGTTTTTTGAGAGCCATTTGCTAAATTACTTATACAAAATTCAACCATTGGATTCATACGTGTCACCTCACCAAAGTAATGCTACTAGCTTTTAAAACATTCGTCAATGATTTGGGGTGGCCGTGAGATAAAAGTAGATATTTAATTGTTAAAGTTGGGCGCATACTAAATGATGATACGCTACAGTGTTAAACGATCTATACAAAAGTGAAGAAAAGGAAACAATATTTAAGAGGATTTTGAGCAATATCGACAATTTGTCAAAGTACAAATGATTCAAAAATTGTTCGAAAAAAGCAAGTTATCATTCGTTTTGTGAAATCTTTCACAAAATTGCATTATGATATTGTGAAACTTCTCACAATCGGTTATACTCATTTGTGGATACTTTGTGAACAATTAATATAAGAGATATAAAAGGAGACTATTATGGGAAAATTAGTACTTTTAGGTGGCGGCTACGGCAATATGCGTGTCATGCTTCGATTATTACCAAACTTTCCATTAGACACAGAAGTTGTGCTAGTAGACAGAGCCCCTTTCCATAGTTTAAAAACAGAATTTTACGCTTTAGCAGCAGGGACTGCAACAGATAAAGAAATTCGTGTATGCTTCCCGGAGCATGAACGTTTATCGGCTGTATATGGAGAAGTCGTTGAAATTGATCGTGCGGAAAAGGTAGTCATTTTAGAGGATGGACAACGTATTGAATATGATGATTTAGTAGTTGGTCTTGGCTGTGAGGATAAATATCATGGTGTACCAGGTGCAGAGGAGTACACTTATAGCATTCAGACGATGGCGAAATCACGTTCAACATTCCAAGCACTTTGTGGTTTACCAGCAGGCTCTACAGTCGGAATTGTAGGAGCTGGCTTAAGTGGTATTGAGCTTGCAAGTGAGTTACGTGAAAGTCGATCAGATTTAAAAATAAAGCTATTCGACCGTGGGCCACGTATTCTAAAGGACTTCCCAGAAAAGCTAAGTAAGTATGTAAAAGATTGGTTTGTGAAACATGATGTTGAAGTCATTGCCAATTCAAATATTACAAAGATTGAACAAGGTAAAATTTACAATCACGAAGAAGAAATTGCACTCGATACTGTAGTTTGGACTGCTGGTGTACAGCCTGTCAAAATTGTACGCGATTTGGAAGTTGAGAAAGATAAACAAGGTCGTCCGCTTGTAACACAATATTTCAATCTTCTTGATGATGAGCATGTATATATTGTAGGTGACTGTGCAGCTTCAGATTTACCTCCAACTGCTCAGTTAGCAGAGGAACAAGCAGAACAAATCGTAAAAGTACTTCGCATGCGTTGGAAAGGCGAAAACTTACCTGAGAAAATGCCTGATATCAAATTAAAAGGTTTCATGGGAGCTCTTGGTAAAAAACAAGGCTTTGTGTATTTAGCAGATACAACAGTAACAGGACGTATCGCACGCTTGATGAAATCAGGATTATTATGGTACTACAAACGTCAAAATGATTAATAAGTCTTATAAAAAGGGATTGCTTCGAAATTTATTCGAAACAATCCCTTACTTTTTATACAGTTTCGTCAGGTTCGAAACCTAGCTTTTCAAGTGCAGTAAATACAGGCTTTAATTGCACATATCCTTCGCCCACTACTTCATCATTTATTAGGACAAGTGGATAAAAAAATTCATCTTCTTGAATGCGTGTAGCATAATCTTGATCACGCTCATTCTCAATTGGTCCTTCAATATCGATATAGCGAATATCATATCCTTGGTTTGGATATTTTCGATCTATGGCTGCTTGTAGCCACTCATATGTATCCTTTGAAGATGGTGCATTGACACAGCTCGCGCAGATTACAGCTGTTCCGTAAATTTCAATCATTGGTTTCGTTTGTCCCATTTCATTTCCACTCCTCGTGATTCTATATTGGATTTTTTCTGTTGCTAACATTATAATCATTATAAGGGAAGGAGTCGAGACAAATGGCAGAAGCAACAATTAACGACCAAGTTCAAGAGGTATTAGATAAATTACGCCCATTCTTACTACGTGACGGTGGAGACTGTGAATTAGTAGATGTAGAAGACGGCATTGTAAAATTACGTTTATTAGGTGCATGCGGTAGTTGCCCAAGTTCAACAATTACACTTAAAGCTGGTATCGAACGCGCATTATTAGAAGAAGTACCAGGTGTTATTGAAGTAGAGCAAGTATTCTAAAACGACTAAAAAAGTTCTAGCTGATTAATTCAAGCTAGAACTTTTTTTCTTAAACTATGCGAGCATGTTCTTTTTCTTCTCGAATAATTGCCCATTGTTCCTTAGCCATATCAATGATCTTTGCTTCTCCACCAATACTTTGTTTTTCAATGACCTTTGAAAAGAAGCGTGTAGCATTTTCTAAATCCCCGATACGTCTTGAAAGTTCAGCAATCATATACATAATTCGTACATCTGACATTTGAGTTGAACTGTAATCCTCATTTGAATAAGAATCCATATAGTAATCTCGGGCCATTGTCATAAAACGTTGCTCTTGGCCTTCGTTTTTTAGTGAACGATATAGCCATGCAAGGCGCAATGAAAGCCCAGCTATAGCGACAAATTTTTCTTTTTTAATCGTACCGCAAAGGAATGCTAATTTATAAGCTTGTATTGCTTGGAATACAGTACGTTCTCCCTTAAAATCATGGTGAACCCATTTTTCAGTAATTTGCGTGCGAATTTCATCTTGCGTGCCAGGGGCAAAATATTTTGAAAAGTCTTCTGTAAATGAAAATCCGCAATGCTCACAAACAAATACATTATAATAAAGGGCATTTACACCGTCTGCATAAATAGGATGAAAATCTGTTTCTGTATGATCTACTTTAATGAATTTAGAGCGTACTTTTAATGTTGGAAATTCTTTTTTGCAATTAAGACATTGAATTTTTTTTTCGTAATAAGGTGAAATCTCCATATTCTATACCTCTTTCATCGACTTATTATAACTATTATACCAATGTGGATTTTTAAAACATGGATAAAAAATACTAAAAATGTGAAAAATATTAGAATTTTTTTCTGAAAATCAGGATTGCCATAATAATGTATGGTTGATTTCCATTCCAACTAGGCGCTTTCTTGTGGGCGTCCTCGAAAAGTGATCCGGTAAGCTCTGAAAGTCGCCTTGTCGCCACCCAATCAACAAAATTGCTTATGTTATAACAAATGTCATCCTTAAATATTGGTAATGAACCAAAATCATGTCGGAGCTGAATGTTTGTCATACAATAGTCAAAATTGATATGATAATAAATAAGAGGAAGGTGATTGGGATGACAAGTAAGCAAGTAATTGAAGTTACTGAAGCGGCTGTCTTTCATATTAATGAAATGATGGAGCACAATGAAGAGCGAGGTTCGTTTTTACGTGTAGTTGTTAATGGTGGCGGATGCAGTGGCCTATCATACGGTATGCATTTTGATAAAGAGAAAAAAGAAGATGATTTTGAAGATGTACAGCATGGTTTAACAATTCTTGTTTCCCGTGAAGATGCGCCAATTTTAATGGGGACGAAAATTGACTATAAGCAATCGCTAATGGGCGGCGGCTTCACAATCGATAATCCAAATGCCATCGCATCATGCGGCTGTGGCACGTCTTTCAAAACGGCGAAACGTGAAGGTACACCTGAGATTTGTGATTGATAAGAGGAATGAATCACAGTTAAAAATCATATATACACAATCCCGAAAATGTATAATAACAACCCTAATTTAGCCTAAAAAGGGTTGTGAATAACGAGCTTCTTTGATTTGTAATGTTGCAAAACATGATGAATGAAAGGGGCTTTTTTATAACCTAAAAAAAGTAATAAGAGGCTGGGACATAACTAAACGTTTCCTTCATAAGGCCGAATAATCTCTAAATTAACAAAACACGATAAATAGAAAAACCGAACTATTCCGAAACACTTCATGAGCATTTCATTGGATAGTTCGGTATTTTTGTTGGCTGAAACACTTTAGTCTCATTCTCTTATTAATTACTAACAATTCACAGTTAGTGAAGCTGTGTTAATACATACTCGTAAATTTCATCTGATGATTTATTAAGAGCTACGGAGAACTCTGAAAAAATGGTATCTTGTAAAGATTGTAGTAATTTCTCTTCTTGGTTAGGGAATTTTTTTTCAGTAGCGCTATACTCTAACTTTTTTCGTAACAATGTGTTTAAAAGGTTTGCTTGTGTTTGGCGATTGCCGGATTTAATGATTTCTAAATGAAATCTCATTCGATGCGTATTTTGTTCAATCCATTCCACACCAGGGGATGTGAATGAATGTAAAATACTGAGGGCTTCTTCTTCTTTAATAATATCTCTAAGCTGTTTTTTTGAATTGTCAATAGGGGTACGAATTGTTAATTGTGGTGCATTTAGTGGTTGTAAAACGTAATAAGATTTAGTAATGTCGTTAAAGGTTTGTTCGCAAATATCTTCAATAGAACAAAGTCCATGTGATGTGTAAATGACTACATCGCCAACGTTGTACATGTATATCCCCTCCAACAAACTATATTGTCAACTAGGTTGACTAAATTAATTGTAAGCAATTTGAAGGTTTTTGTCAACTTAGTTGACGATTGCTGCTGTTTTTTGTATATTAATAACGAAAAAAATGAAATGAAGGTGAAATAGTTGAAGGACGAATTGCAGAATCGAGATGTCATTGATTTGTTGAGCGAACGTCACGAACTACTTCGAAGACTTGCGGAAGAGAAGTGGAATAAGCATAACGATATTTATATTTCAAATTCGGAATGGTATATTTTGGGGATAGTTTTTAAAAAACAACTTACGATTTCAGATGTAGCTAAAAATGTTAAATTTTCAAGACAAGCAACCCATAAAATAATAAAGAGTTTGGAAGTTAAAGGGTTGGTGACAGTTATGAGTGTCGAACATAGTAAAAAACATAAAGCTATTCGTATGACTGAATTTGGTGAAGAATGCTTTGAAAAAAATCAATATTGTAAAGCAGAAATAGAAAAACAACTGGTCAATACAATTGGAGAAGATCAGGTCATTAAATTAAAAAATATATTAAAACTTAATTGGGATATGGGGCAGCTGGAAGCGTAAGTATTCGTAGTTTAGGTATGGAAAATGTTTGGAAAATAGCTTGTAACATAATAAGGTTAGGCAACTATTTTAGCAGGTAGATGCATAGAAAAATTTCGTCAGCCACTTTCGTCCTACACGAAAGTGGCTTCTTTTTAACTTCTTTCAGCGGGTGTTTAAACACCTGTACCTGTCGCTACGCTTTCGGTACAAAAGACATTTGCTGAAAAGAGGAACTCATGCTAAGAACTTCACATCCTGTGGCATTTCCGAAATGACCAACATAGTGTCGGCCCCCGTGCAGGCCTAAGCACAAAGCCGATTCCGGACGCAATTATGCTGAGGCATAATTGATAATCGTTACTTTACCTTCCCGCGTTCTATAAATGAAGCGCCATTGTCATTTGCTAAATTATAAATGGTACTTTTCCCCTCTGGGCCAAACTGTCCGTTTTCTTCAATGACAAAGTTTTCGTTATTTTTCGTTTGAAAATAATAAGTGCCTACTGTACCTACTTCATACTCATAAATGACTTCCTTAATATCTTTCCATTCATGTGTAGTTTGATGATGAAAATCTTTGAAAATATTCTGTATAGCGGTATAACTTAAAACAGAAAAATAGCCTAACACTAGACTGCTCACGATTACTAAAAGCGTAATCAAATAGGTGTATTTATTTCTTTTGAACCCTAGTATGACTAACGTTAAAATAACTAGCGCAATTGCTAGGAAAAGCATAATGAAATTGTATGTTGGAGTGATCAGTACGATATTATCTTTACTAAAATAAAACGTTTGGGAAATCGTAAATGGCAACATAGGTGATAATAAAAGCAACACTATCGCAAAAATAAAAAGTTTTGCACTAGGTGATAATACGTTTAACATGAAATCTCCTTCTTTTTGAAAAATTGGATATTCAGCATTTTAATACATGTAACATATTTCCAAAAGTAGCGCGCGTGCATACTTTATGTTTGAAAGTGAGATGTAACCATAAAATTCTGAATTAATACTTCTATATATGGAAAATTGGCCGTTATAATAGTGATATAGAGGTGAAGATTATGAAAAAAGATAGAGGAAAAGTTTGGTTAGGTGTTGCGGGGGTTACTGTAAATGAGCTAGGTCAATGGCTAGTTGTCAAAAAGGCATATAGCGGATTAAAGGGAAGGTGGTCATTGCCAGCTGGTTTTGTCAATGCTGGCGAAACAGTAGATGAAGCTGTTGTTCGCGAATTACAAGAAGAAACGGGTATTGATTGCTACGTTTCAGGCTTAATTGGTTTTCGAACGGGTGTAATTCATGGTGACATTAGTGATAATATGGCGATATTTTATTGTCGGATGAAAGATGAGCAGCAGAAGATTTGCATTCAGGAAAATGAATTATTAGAAGCGAAATGGATGTATCCAAAGGAGCTCGCACAGGATGAAATGACATCAGTTATGTTAAAGGAAATGGCATCCAACCAATTTGAAAAGCACCAATTTGAGGGCATTGAAGGTATTAATCCAGGAGATGTCTTTGGTTATTCCTCTTATAAATTGTTCTTTAAGAAATAAAGTGATAGAGGAGACCTATGATTGGACTATTTTTGTTTATGTTAGAGCGAGTAGGGCTAATCATTGTGTTTGCCTTTTTAATGTCAAGGTGGTGCCTCTTTCGGGGAATGCTATTTCAGGATCAAGGAGTTAAGGAAATGCTTTATCCCATTAGCATATTTCGAACAGCGAAAAACTATTGAAAATTAGTCTAATACTAGTTTTCAATAGTTTTTTATTGGCTCATCACTAAGAGTTGTGGATGACATTTGTTAAAATTTATGCCATAAATAAGTTGATCTTCGTTCTGACTGGGCGACTCCAGGAAAGTGCCCAGTCGGAACGGAAATCAACCACACGTTATGGTGAGATCCCAAAATATGACGAACAAGCGAAATCAAGGATATGTACATTGAAAGCGTTGTAGTAATCATGTAAACTAATGAGAGGAAAACGGAGGTTATACATACATGGATGGTCCAGTTTCATTAGTACAGTTAATTATTTCAATTTTGTTATTTTTCGTCATGTTCTTTGGTATTGGATTTTTATTGAATATGCTTTTGCGAATGACATGGTTAATGGCGATAGTGTATCCAATTGTTGTTATTTTTATTGTCGATGATGTAAGCTTTTTAGATTATATTTTCAAGCCAGGTTACGCATTTCCAGCACTTTTAGATAAGTTGCAGGCACTGCAATTTGTAGATATTGCAATCCTATCTGGTGGCTTTGCCGGTTCAATTGTTGCGGGAATTGTCATGATTTATTTACGTAAAAGTGGATATCGAATGTTTTAACTTCTTTCAGCGGGTAAACATCCGCTGAAATAAAGGAACTCAGTCTAAGAACGCCACGTCCTGTAGCAACGACTGAGTAACCAACATCGTGTTGGACCAAAGCCTCCGGCGGATGTCACGGAATCGGAAAGGAGTGCTTTTGTGCATGCACAAAGCCGATTCCGGACGCAATTATGCCGAGGCATATTGATCTTCTTTCAGCGGGTGCCCAAACATCCGCTGATTTTTTTTTGTATGTTTTCGATAAATCACAAAAGTGTTCCGATAAACAAAAAACACAACCTCAACATGAGCATGAGGATGTGTCTATTTCTCACAAAATAAATTGGTATATGATGATGGCGATAAAAATTCCAGTTAATGCCCCAAAAAATACTTCGCTCCGTTTATGGCCTAGCAATGTTTTTAGCTCTTCCATTTTCTCCTGTCCATCCATTTGTGGCCATTTTTTCAAATCATGAAGCAATGTTTGAAAGTCTTTACGTAGTTGATTTAATACAGCTGCATGCTGACCTGCTTGAAAGCGTACACCACTTGCATCGTACATGACGATAAATGAAAACATAGCGGCTACAGCAAAAATTGGGGAATCTAATCCTGTTTCATAGGCAATAGAGGTTGTTAGTCCTGTTACGGAAGCGGAGTGTGAACTAGGCATACCCCCGGTGGAAGTAAATAATCCCCAGTTAATCTTTCTTGTCATTAAAAAATGAATGGGAATTTTTATAAACTGCGCAAAGAGAACTGAAAAAAGGGCAACGAGTAAAGGGGTATTTTGAAGTAAACTCATAATCATCACAACCTTCACTAATAATTGTTTTTATTATAACATTCATTATTTTCTAAAAGCCAAATATTACGCGTTTTCTGAAATTTAGGTATAATAAATATTGAATGGAGGAATTTACATGCATATTGTAAAAGAAGCAAAAACATTTGAAACGATTTCTACTGAGGTGTTAGTAGTAGGAGTCACTAAACATCGTGAGCAAATGCAAGATTGGGCAAGCTTTTCATCATTTTATGGAGAATCCATTGATGCTTGGATTAGTGCTGGGGATGTATCTACCGAGCTAAAAAAAATTACGAAATTACCATTCTTGAAGGACCATGCCAATCTTAAACGCATTTTATTTGTTGGTTTAGATGAGCGTAAAAACCTAACAGAAGGCGATGTTCGTGCAGCATTTGGATTGGTTGGTAAGGAACTAAAATCCTTAAAAGTGAAAGAATATTCAATTTGGCTTGAATCGTTTACAACAGAGTCGATTACTGCAACAGATGTTGCATTTTTAGCTGGTGAAGGAACAGGTCTTGGTTATTATTCAATTCCTCATTATAAAACAACATCAAATGAAGTAGAGAAACGTGTTGACACTGTTCATCTTGTGACTACTGCTGATGATTTAGATGAAGTGGTGGCAAGCTTTGAAGTTGGCGCTATTTATGCAGATGCAGTAAATGAAGCACGTAGCTTAATTAATTTACCACCAAACTTACTGACAGCAACAGACTTAGCTAATTATGCAGAGTCCCTTGCAGTCGAGTACGATTTTGAAGTTGAAATTTTAGATAAAGCACAACTAGAGGAACTCGGTATGGGTGGTATTTTATGTGTCAATCAAGGCTCCCATGAAGAACCTCGTTTAATAACATTAAAATATAAAGCGACTGAAGATTTTGCCGATCCAATTGGCCTTGTCGGTAAAGGTGTTACGTATGATACTGGTGGCTATTCCTTAAAGCCAAAAGATTCGATGGTAGGCATGAAAGGCGATATGGGCGGTGCGGCTGCAGTGCTAGGTGCCATGAAAATCATCGGTGAATTACGTCCAAATAAAAATGTCGTAGCGGTTATTGGTTCTACTGATAATATGGTATCTGGAATAGCATTTAAGCCGGATGATGTCATTACAACATATAGTGGTAAGACGGTAGAAATTTTAAATACCGATGCCGAAGGACGTTTAGTATTAGCAGACGCTACTACATATGCTAAACAACAAGGAGCTACTTCCCTAATTGATGTTGCAACGTTAACAGGTGGAGTGATTACAGCACTTGGTATGGATAAAACAGGAGCACTTTCTAATGATGATGAATTCTTTGCTGCTTTTATGGAAGCTACACAGGAGACTGATGAATTTGTATGGCGTATGCCTTTAACAGAAAGTGATAAAAAACGAATTCGTAAATCAGATGTCGCTGATTTAAATAACTCTCCTGGTCGTGATGGACACATGATTTTTGGAGGAGGCTTTGTTGGTGAGTTTGTTGGTGATACACCATGGATTCACTTAGATATTGCAGGAACGTCAGATGCCATTGCTATACATGACTTAGGCCCAAAAGGTGGTACAGGTGTAATGGTACGTACACTAGCAAACTTTGTTCAACGTTTAGGAGAAGAAAAATAGAATAGGCGATAGACATGTGATATATGCATCCTCCTACATACGATAGAGTAAAAAAGGGAGGAAGCTTATGACATTCTTCGGAGGTTATCCAGGAGGAGGCTTTTGGCCAGTCGGTGGGCCTTTTTTAGGAGGATTTTTAGGAAGTTTTCTTGGATCACAGTTTGGCCCATATCCATTTTATCCGCCGTTCTATCGTCCATTTCCGCCATTTTACCGACCTGGTCCACCATTTAGACACCATTTTAGACCATATTAATTCTAATAAGACATAGATTTCAATGAAAATATAAAACCAGTTGTCGGCAATAATAACGACACCTGGTTTTTTCTTTAGTTAAATTAAATAAATATCAGATTTTGGTCATTAAATAAAGTGTTGACAGAATATACTATATTATTTATTATTCTTATTATATTACTAAGAATTAAATATTAGCTGACTAGCAAACTAGAGGCTCTTATTATTCACAGGCATTGTTCTGCCTATGGATAATTTGAGTCTTTTTTTTCTATCTGAAAAGAGGAAGTGATATCAAATGGGGAAAGTTTTTATAGTGGGTGCTGGGCCTGGCGATGTTGATCTAATCACAGTAAAAGGATTACGGTGTATCGAATGTGCAGATGTCATCCTATATGACAGACTCATCAATAAGACGCTACTATCCTATGCTAAACGAGAGGCTAAGCTCATCTTTTGCGGTAAGCTACCTCAGCAGCACGCCATGATTCAAGAGCAAATTAATCAAGCACTTGTCAGCTATGCACAGCAGGGATTGATTGTGACGAGATTAAAGGGAGGCGACCCATTCGTTTTTGGAAGGGGAGCTGAGGAAGCAGAGGTGCTAGCACAGTATAATATTCCATTTGAAATAGTGCCAGGCATCACTTCAGGAATAGCAGCACCGGCATATGCAGGGATTCCTGTTACACATCGTGACTTAGGCTCAAGTTTTGCGATGGTCACTGGGCATATGAGAGAGGGTAAGGATGATGGAATCCAATGGGAAAGTCTTGCAAAAGGGATCGATACGATTGCTATTTATATGGGGGTCGGTAATCTTCCTTATATCCGTCAGCAGTTGCTCAAGTATGGGCGTGATAAAGAAACCCCAATAGCGCTCATCCATTGGGGTACCTTTTCTCAACAAAAAACTGTCACGGGTACTTTAGCTAATATTGAAGAACTAGTGCAACGAGAGAATATTCAAAATCCAAGCATAATTGTAGTCGGAAAAGTTGTGACTTTGAGGGAAAGAATTCAATGGTTCGAGCAAAACCTTCCACAGCCGCAGTTAGCAGAAATTTCTGTGTAAGGATGTGGGTTCATGCAAGCTATTTTATATATCGCTCATGGAAGTAGAGTAAAGGCAGGGGTCGAGCAAGCTGTTGCCTTTCTAAAGAGCGTACAACAGGAGATTGAGATACCGATCCAAGAAATTTGTTTTTTAGAACTCGCGACACCGACAATTGCTGAAGGTATAGCAAGCTGTATTAAACAAGGGGCTACAGCTATAGCGATTGTACCTATTTTATTGCTAGCTGCTCAGCATGCAAAGCACGATATTCCTAGTGAGATTGATAAAGCAAAAAAACAGCATTCACAAGTGAGGTTTACATACGGTGAACCACTTGGCGTCCATGAACTATTAATTGATACATTACAGACTAGAATTCTAGAAGCAAGGTTACCTACTAACGAAGCAAGTGTTTTACTTATAGGTCGTGGGAGTAGTGATCCTACAGTAAAGAGTGATTTAGCCAAAATTGCAACAAGATTACGTGATAAATACGCTTATGAAGCTGTAGATACATGCTTTTTATATGGAATGGGTCCTACGTTTGAAGATTGGTTACAACAAGAGAAGAATAGGGACAATCAAGTATTTATAGTACCGTATTTGTTGTTTACTGGGATTTTGCGCCAAAGCATAACAAGGCGATTACAAGATTACGAGAATAAGAACATTATTTTATGTGAAAGTTTAGGCTATGACGACAACGTAAGGAAAGTTTTAGTGGAACGTATTTATCAATTATTAAACTTTACTAAGGAAGGTGTTTTGTAATGGTAGATAAAAGGACTGAAAATATAAATCTAGCATTAGATAATGTCCGCCACATTTTAAATACTGTGAACCACGGGTCCATTACATTAATTGTGCAAAATTCCTATGTGGTCCAAATAGAAAAGAAGGAAAAAATACGACTTCGATAATTTTAATTTCTTTCAGCCAGTGTCCAAACATGCCGATTCCGGACGCAATTGTATGGTGATAAATCATAAGCAAATGACCTTGAAAAAAGCTGTGATGCGCAACCAAATTCAGGACAATTAATCAAGAGAAAAAAATGATACTAATACGTGAGGTGGCAAGATTGAAACTGCAAGTAGTAAACAGTCCATTTAATGAGGAACAGGTAAAGCTGTTAAATGAGCTGCTTCCTAAACTATCAGGAGAGCAGAGGATTTGGTTAAACGGCTATTTAAGTGCACCACTGGCCATTATTGATCCTGTTGTCGAAGAAGCAACACCGATAGTAAAAACAATCACCAAAACAGTGACGATTTTATATGGTTCACAAACAGGCAATAGCCAGGGGTTAGCTGAAAAATATGCCTCAGCCTTGAAAGGCAATGATGTGGACGTAACAATTTCGTCGTTGGCAACATTTAAACCAAATAATTTAAAAAAGGTAACAAATCTTTTACTAATTGTTAGTACACATGGGGAAGGGGATCCACCTGATCAAGCGATACAGTTCTACGAATTTTTGCATAGCAAGCGAGCCCCTAGGTTAGAGCATCTTCATTATTCGGTGCTAGCCTTAGGTGATAGGTCTTATGAATTTTTCTGTAAAACAGGAAAGGATTTTGATGAACAGTTTGCAAAATTAGGGGCCAGTCAAATCTTTCCTCGCACAGATTGTGATGTAGATTACGATGAAGCGGCAGCACAGTGGTTCTCAGCTGTTCAGCAGGAGTTGCTGCAACAGACGGATGTAGCTGATATATCGACTACACAAAATAAAACAGCACAAGAAGACACTACATATTCTCGAAAAAATCCGTTTTATGCTGAAGTACTTGAAAACATTAATTTGAACGGCCGCGGATCAAATAAAGAAACACGTCATATTGAATTATCCATCGAAGGTGCAAGTTTCAATTTCGAACCAGGAGATAGTATCGGTATTCAACCGGAAAATGATGAAAAGCTTGTCGATGCTTTAATCACAGCATTACAGTTTGATCCACAAACGGATGTAAACGTCTTTGAAGAAACACTGTCATTAAAAGATGCATTACAAAAAAAATTAGAAATTACAGTGTTGTCTAAGCCATTGTTACAAAAAATTGGTGCTTATACGGTCCATCAGGAATTTTCAAAGCTACTGGAAGACACGGATGCCTGGAAGGACTATGCAAAAGGAAGAGATTTACTTGACGTTGTGGAAGACTTTGCACCATTTATATGGGATGCGCAGCAATTTGTAGATTTACTACGTAAAATTCCAACCCGTCTATATTCCATTGCTAGTAGTCAAAAAGCAAATAGTGAAGAGGTACATTTAACAATTGGGAAAGTAAGCTATGAGACGAATGGACGTCAACGTCTAGGCGTTTGCTCCGGAAGCGTAGCAGAGCGTATTCAAATTGGTGACACTTTACCGGTATATGTTCATAAAAATCCGAACTTTAGACTACCAGAGCATGAGGACACGCCGATTATTATGATTGGTGCTGGAACAGGTGTAGCCCCGTATCGAGCATTTTTGGAGGAGCGTGAGGAATTAGGCATCGAAGGAAAAGCGTGGCTGATTTTGGGTGATCAACACTTTGTCACAGACTTTCTTTATCAAACAGATTGGCAGCGTTGGCTTGCTTCAGGAACACTAAGTCAAATGCATGTTGCTTTTTCACGTGATACAGATAAAAAAATATATGTTCAACATAAAATTGAGGAAAATGCTGTTGCTTTTTATGAATGGCTAGAGCAAGGAGCTGTCATTTACGTCTGTGGCGATAAAAAATCGATGGCGGCTGATGTTGATGCAACAATCCATCGCGTTATTGAACAACAGGGACAAAAAACGTCAGAGGAAGCTAAAGCCTTTGTCAATGAGCTAAAACAGCAGAAACGCTATCAACGTGACGTTTATTAACTTCCTTTGGCAGTGTTTTATGTAGCGAAAGCAAAGCGTCAGCAGCAAAATGTTTTCTGCGCGAAAGCAAAGCGTCAGCGGCAATTATGCCGAGGCATAATTGATTAAAGGAGCGATAACAAATGGCAGAAAAAATTATTTTACCCCCACAACCAGGGAAGCCTAGTGATGTAGAGCGTATTAAGAACGACAGTAATTATCTACGCGGAACATTAGAGCGTACGATGAATAATCCATTAAGCTCAGGAATTCCAGAGGATGATAACCGTCTAATGAAATTCCATGGTAGTTACTTACAAGATGATCGCGATCTTCGTAACGAACGTCAGCGTCAAAAGCTTGAGCCTGCCTATCAATTTATGGTGCGTGTACGTACACCGGGAGGAGCAGCAACTCCAGCACAATGGCTAGTAATGGATGAAATGGCAAGGAAATATGGTAACGGCTCCTTAAAATTAACGACACGTCAGGCATTCCAAGTGCACGGCATTTTAAAATGGAATGTCAAAAAATATATGCAGGAAATTAATGAGGTATTATTGGATTCTCTTGCTGCCTGCGGGGATGTGAATCGTAATGTCATGTGTAATGTGAATCCAAACCAATCCGCATTACATGAGGAAATCTATAATTGGTCTGCAAAATTGAGTGAACATTTACTACCTAGAACACGAGCTTACCATGAACTATGGCTAGATGGTGAAAAGGTAGTTGATAGTCAGGATGAAGAAATTGAACCTATATACGGTGCACAATATTTGCCACGTAAATTTAAAATTGGTATTGCTGTTCCTCCAAGTAATGATGTGGACGTATTCTCACAAGATATAGGATTAATTGCCATTGTTGAGGATGATAAATTAGTAGGCTTTAACGTAGCAGTTGGCGGAGGAATGGGCATGACTCATGGCGATCATGAAACATACCCACAGCTTGCTCGCACAATTGGTTTTATCACACCTGACAAACTACTGGAAACAGCGGAGAAAATTATTACGATTCAGCGCGATTATGGGAATCGTTCGGTTCGTAAAAATGCACGTTTTAAATATACAATTGATGCAAGAGGGCTTGAGTGGTTTAATGAAGAACTAACGCGTCGTCTAGGCTGGGACATCCAACAAGCTCGCACTTTTACCTTTGAACGTACAGGTGATGAATATGGATGGATTAAAGGTGCAGATGGCAAATGGCATTATACATTATTTATCCAAAATGGTCGTATTAAAGACTTTGACAATTATGAGCTCCTAACAGGATTACGTGAAATTGCGAAGGTGCATTCGGGTGATTTCCGCTTAACACCAAACCAAAATTTAATGATTAGTAATGTAACATCGCAAAAGAAGAAAAAGATTGCTGCTATTATTGAGCAATATAAGCTTACAGATGGTGCACACTATTCTGCATTGCGCCGTAATTCGATTGCTTGCGTATCATTACCAACATGTGGTTTAGCCATGGCAGAAGCGGAACGTTACCTACCTTCTCTTATTACAAAAATTGAACCAATCATTGATGAAGCAGGTTTAAATGATACAGAAATCGTTATTCGCATGTCGGGCTGTCCGAATGGTTGCTCGCGTGCAGCAATGGCTGAGATTGGCTTTATCGGTAAAGGTCCAGGGAAATATAATATGTATTTAGGAGCAAGCTTTACTGGTGATCGTCTCAATAAAGTCTATCGTGAAAATATAGGTGAAGAGGAGATTTTAGCGGAGCTTCGTCCAATCCTGCTCCACTATGCGAAGGAACGTCAAGATGGCGAGCATTTCGGTGATTTTGTTATTCGTGCCGGTTATGTAACAGCTGTTCATGACGGGCGAGATTTTCATCATATATAAAATAGTAGCCCTGTAGCAAACTTGTCTGCTTTATGGTCTTTTAATATGGAAAAATCCTATATCCTCTGATTAGCATTTTATTCAACAATTTCTCTAAAACCTAGTTGGCTGCTAGGTGTACTTTAGTATATATTTGGTAATAAGAAAAATGATTGTAGAACGAGTTAGCCATACTAGTGAACAATCATTAAATAATGAGCTGGCTAGTCAAACTAGAGGCGTTTTAACAAAGGCATGTTTACACTATGTCTTTTGTTAGAACGCTTCTTTTCGTTTACGAGGGGGATAATATGCTAACATATGCAACTTGGCATGAGCCAACATTGAATTTTAAGGTAGACGCAACTTATAAGGCTGCACTGGATGTTTTACATTGGAGTTATGCAGAATATGGCGAGGATATCGTCTATGCATGTAGCTTTGGGATTGAGGGGATTGTCTTGATTGATCTTATTTCAAAGGTGAAGCCCAATGCTACGATTCTCTTTTTAGATACGGATGTTCATTTTAAGGAAACATATGAAACGATTGATAAAGTAAAAGGAAAATATCCAAAGCTTAACATTATTATGCAAAAACCAGCACTTACACTCGAACAACAAGCAACTCAATATGGTGATGAATTATGGAAGTCTAATCCAAATAAATGCTGCGAAATTCGTAAGATTGTGCCGTTACATGAAGCGTTAATGGGCGTGAAAGCTTGGATTTCAGGCTTGCGTCGTGAACAATCACCAAACCGACAAAATACGAACTTTATCAATCGTGACGTTAAATTTCAATCCATTAAAATTTGTCCACTCATTCATTGGACATGGAAGGATGTCTGGCGATATGTCTCAAAACATAATTTGCCGTACAATCCATTGCATGATAAAGGCTATCCAAGCATCGGCTGCGAGCACTGTACAAAACCAGCATTTACAATGGATGATTTACGTTCAGGCAGATGGCGGGGGTCTGGTAAAACAGAGTGTGGACTACATGAGTAAAGGAGTTTTGCCATGCTTGAATATGTAGCAATAGCGATTAGTTTATTTTTTGCGATGAATATAGGTGCAAGTGGAGCGGCTGCCTCAATGGGAGTTGCTTACGGTGCAGGTGCCATCAAAAAAGCTTGGCAAGCACTGCTTATTTGCTCAGTGGGTGTTTTTACTGGAGCAGTTATTGGTGGTGGAGAGGTAGTAAAAACAATCAGCTCCGGTATAATGCCGCAGCAGTACATTACAGTAAAGATTGTCATTATTATTTTGATTTCTGCGACAAGCTCACTATTTATCGCTAATCTTTTAGGCATCCCATTATCTACGAGTGAAGTGACAGTAGGAGCAGTTGTAGGTGTAGGGACCGCCTATAAAGTGCTATATATTAAATCATTACTTGTCATCATATCATTTTGGGTAATAGTGCCAATCGTAGCGTTTGTCATTGCATTTGTCTTTGGTAAGTGGCTGTATAAATTACGAGTCAAGGGCTTGTTAAAAGATCATTCAATATTAACGATTCTCCTTGTATGTGCTGGTTTTTTTGAAGCATTTTCAGCAGGGATGAATAACGTAGCAAATGCAGTTGGACCACTTGTTGGTGCAGGATTGATGGGTGTCACAACTGGAATATTGCTTGGTGGAGCGTTTGTGGCGCTTGGTGCAATGCTACTTGGAAAACGAGTGCTTGAAACAAACGGTAAAAAAATTATGCGCTTTGAGAAGGCAGAAGGGATATTAATATCGAGTACAGGTGCACTCCTAGTCGGTATAAGCTCTGTCTTTGGGCTTCCCGTGCCATTAACACAAGTCACATCCTCTTCGATTATCGGAATGGGGATGGCCAAAAACGGGAAACAAATTTTTCATAAGCATATAGTGAAAAAAATAATCTGTATTTGGATTGTCTCGCCAATCTTTTCATTAGCCATCTCCTATTTTTTAGTACAGCTATTTTTAGAGAAAGATTTCTATGTCATCGTATTAATTGGCAGTATTATTGTTGGAACGCTTGGTGTCATTAGCTTAATGCGAACAATGCGTGAAGAAGAGCGCTCAATATACGATGCAGGTGAAGGGATTTAAATACCTGGATTACTTTTGAGGGAAAGCCGAACGCATCAGAGATGAACCCGATCACATTTGAAAGGAAGCCGATCAAATCAGAGGAGAACCCGATCACCTCTGTAAGAAAGGAGATCATTCGCAGAAGCCTCAATTTGCCTAAGATAAAAAATCAATAAAATACACAAATAAACTTAAATATAAAACTAAGTATTTCAATAAAATTAGGAGGGGATTTTGATGAGTCTACAACCACATGGTGGACTATTAGTGCAAGCCTTTAATCCAGAGAAGGATGTAACGAATATAAATAAAGTTATTGAGCTTGATGCCATTTCACTTAGTGATCTAGAGTTAATTGCTATCGGCGGATACAGTCCGATTGAAGGTTTTTTAACGCAGGAGGACTATGAATCAGTTGTTGAACAAACACGTTTAGCATCAGGTGTGGTATGGAGTATTCCAATTACATTACCAGTAACAAAGGAAGTAGCGGCAACTTTACATCCTGGTGATGAGGCGAAATTGGTATATGGTGATGCTGTTTATGGCGTTATTGAAGTTGCTGATATTTATGAGCCAAATAAACGGAAAGAGGCATTGTTAATATACGGCACGGAGGATTTAGAGCATCCTGGTGTTAAAAAGTTGCATGAACGTCCAAATATTTATGTTGGTGGAAAAATTACATTAGTAAAACGTCTAGAGCAAAAGTTTCCTTCCTATTCATTTGATCCGCTTGAAACACGCCGACTTTTTGCAGAAAAGGGATGGAAAACAATTGTTGGCTTTCAAACACGGAATCCTGTGCATCGAGCACATGAATACATTCAAAAGGCGGCACTTGAAACAATTGATGGATTATTTTTAAACCCGCTTGTTGGGGAAACGAAATCAGACGATGTTTCTGCCACAATTCGCATGCAAAGTTACGAAGTTTTACTAAAAAATTATTATCCTGAAAATCGCGTGCAATTAGGGGTGTTTCCAGCTGCAATGCGTTATGCAGGACCAAAGGAAGCTATTTTCCATGCACTTGTACGAAAAAATTATGGCTGTACGCACTTTATCGTTGGGCGTGACCATGCAGGTGTTGGTGATTACTATGGCACATACGATGCACAAAAAATCTTTGAACAATTTACAGAAGATGAATTAGGGATTGTTCCATTAAAATTTGAGCATAGCTTCTATTGCAACAAATGTGAGGGAACGGCAACGACAAAAACTTGTCCACATGATAGCTCGGCGCATGTCATTTTATCGGGTACTAAGGTTCGTGAAATGTTACGTAATGGTGAAGTGCCTCCAAGTACATTTAGTCGTAAAGAAGTTGTGGACGTTTTGATTAAAGGAATGCGTAAGGAGGTTTTAAAGTGAGTTCAAACATCGTTTGGCATGAAGCGTCCATTACGAAAAGGGAGCGTCGTACACAAAACAAGCATCAAAGCTTTATATTATGGTTCACCGGTTTATCAGCATCAGGAAAATCTTCTGTAGCGAATGCCTTCGCACGTCGACTTTTTGAACGCGGCAATCAAGCATTTGTTTTAGATGGTGATAATGTTCGGCATGGCTTAAATAAGGATTTAGGATTCGATGAAGCAAGCCGTAAGGAAAATATACGACGTATTGGAGAGGTATCTAAGCTTTTCGTGGAAAGTGGTCAAATTGTTTTGACTGCCTTTATTTCGCCTTACCGAGAAGATCGTCAAGTTGTCCGTGAGCTTGTGGAAGCTGGGGAATTTTTAGAGGTCTATGTGAAGTGTTCTGTTGAAACGTGTGAAAAGCGTGATCCAAAAGGTCTTTATAAAAAAGCACGTACTGCAGAAATTCCTAACTTTACGGGCATTAGTGCACCATATGAGGAACCAGAAAATCCGGAAATCATTTTAGATACAGAAAGCTATTCAATAGACGAATGTGTTGAACAGCTAACGAGTATTTTATCTTCCAAAAGATATATTTAAGTATGATTTCAAAAAAGAATCTGCCCGATTTTAATTAAAATCGAGCAGATTCTTTTTGTTTTTGCAATGTGATCAAGGTTATTTAATGCCTTGTTCCTTCTTCATCCGATCAATTTCAGGTTCAAGCTCATCGTGTACTGTACCTTTCCAAGGTTTTACGCCAGCGATGTATGAAGAGCGAGTCATAATATGCCCTCCAACGGGACCTGTAATGAACAGGAACAATATACCAAGCAAAATGCGGGGATTAAAGTGATCTTCAATAAGCCAAAAGTAAAAGAATACACCAATGAGTACGCACATGACGCCGAGTGTTGCACTTTTTGAAGCAGCGTGAGCACGTGTGTACAAATCAGGTAAACGGACAAGACCAATGGCTGTCACGACAATAAATAGCACCCCTACAGAAATGAAAAAGATAACTAAACTATTAGCGAGAATTGTCACGTTTAAGGATATCTCCTTTCTCTATAAATTTAGAGAAAGCAACAGTACCGATAAACGATAAGATCGCTAACAATAATATAATCTCCAGGAAGAAGCTTGTTTCAACCAATACGGAAAACAGTCCAATTAGCGAGATTACTGATACACCCAATGAATCCAATGCTACCACACGGTCGGATGCAGAAGGTCCTTTAACCATTCGATAAATGACTGCAATCATTGATAAGCAAATCACTACAATCGAAGTAATAATAAACGTTGTCATGATTTACTCACCTCCAAAATCGCTTTTTCAAATGAATCTCGAATTGCTGTAATTGCTTCATCGACATCACTAATATCAATAGCGTGTACATACAAAGTTTTTGCATCATCTGATACATGCACTACTATAGTACCAGGTGTTAACGTAATGAGACTTGATAATAAAGTAATTTCCCATTCTTGTGTTAAAACAGTCGGATAGGCAAAGAATGCAGGCTGCATATCCAACTTAGGCTTTAAGACCACTTGAAGAACTTGTATATTCGCTAACACTAACTCCTTTAAAAAGAGAAAAGTCAGTTTAATGATTGCCCATATACGGTAGACGTAAAGACGGCTAGCAAAAAATCTACGCATAATAATGAGCAATATAATACCGAGAATGAACCCAACGATAAAGCCTGTTGCTGTGTAATTAGAAGAAAGAAACATCCAAACAAAGGCAAGTACAAAATTTAAAACAATTTGAAATGCCATATTTCTAATCCCCCTTCATTACAGCATCTATATAAATAGATGGATCACTTAATAGTTTTGCCGCATCGTCCATAAATGGAGTAATCCATTCAGAGCCTACACCATACGCTACAGTAATGAGCACTAGAAGAACAGTAGGCACAAATAGTGTATAGTAGACTTTTTTATCGACAGTACCCGTTGTTTCTTTTTCTTCACCCCAAAAGGCATAAAGGAAAATACGAATAACAGACAATAAAACGAGAAGTGACGAAGCTAAAATAAAAATACTGCTCCATTTACTACCTGCTTCAAAACCTCCCTGTACAATCAAGAGCTTTCCAACGAAGCCACTAAGTGGGGGAATCCCTGCTAAACCAAATGCTGCAATTAAATAGCACCAACCGAGAGCAGGGTATTTATTCATAAGCCCGCCCATTTTCCGTAAATCAGATGTGCCAGTAATGTAGATTACTATACCTATTAACATAAAGAGCGCTGCTTTTATAAGCATGTCGTGAATTAAATAGAACATTGCACCTTTTAGGGAGATTTCATTCATTTGAGATACGCCGAATAAAATAACACCTACAGCAATGACAATATTATATATAATGATGAGCTTCACATCATGGTAGGCAAGTGCACCAATACAGCCCGCAACAATTGTTGCAATTGCTAATGCCATCAGTAGGTCATGTGTATACGATAAATCATGAACAAAGAACAATGTATATGTTCGAGTAATCGCGTAAATGCCAACCTTTGTTAGTAGTGCACCAAATAGCGTTAGCACTGGTATAGGTGCTGCCGCATAAGAAGTTGGAAGCCAGAAGTATAACGGGAAAATAGCCGCTTTTAACCCAAATACCATTAAAAATAGAACAGCTATAACAGTAACAATTCCTGGCTGATTGATGTCAGCAATTTTTACTGCAATATCTGCCATGTTTAATGTACCTACTACCGAGTAAAGGAAGGCGACTGTAATAACAAATAATGCAGATGATATAACATTAATTAATATATATTTAATGGAACCTTTAAGCTGTCCTTTTTCGCCCCCAAGAACGATGAGCAAATAAGAGGCCATTAACAATACCTCGAAGAACACGAAAAGGTTAAAAATATCGCCTGTCGTAAATGCACCGTTAACCCCAGTTAAAATAAACATGATGCCAGGATAATAGAAGAAGCGTTCACGCTCCTTTGTGATAGAACCGAAGCCATACCAAACAACAAAGAGGGTGATAAGCAACGTTGTTGTGACAAGCAGTGCGGACACCATATCAGAAACCATCGTAATGCCATACGGCACAGGCCAATCACCGAACGTCACCTTTTGAATACCATCATTTTTCACTTTTATAAGCAGTGAAATGGCCGATATAAGTGCGAGCCCTATACCAAGTAATGCGAATGAACGCTGGTATTTTAAATTTTTTTGCCCAAACATTAAAATCATGCCGAAGAAAAACGGAATGATAATTGGCAGTAGAAGGAAGTTATTCATCCTCATCACTTCCTCTCATTAAGCTTATATCATCTGTCTCGAGCTCCTGATAAGAACGGTAAGCAAGTACAAGGAAGAAAGCTGTTACCCCAAAGCTTATAACAATGGCTGTTAAAATAAGTGCCTGTGGTAATGGGTCTGCAAAAGTTTTTGCCCCTTCTTTTAAAACAGGTGGTGCTTCTCCACCGAGCCCACCCATCGTTAAAATGAGAAGATGGGCTCCATGACTTAAAAGCCCTGTCCCGATAATAATGCGCAATAAGCTTTTAGATAAGATTAAATAAATCGCTGCCATAAACAAAAAGCCAATGACAAACGCCATAATTATTTCCATTATTCATCCTCCCCAATCGTTTGAATAATGGTCATCGTAACGCCGACAACAACCAGATAGACACCGCTATCAAAAAGCATAGCCGTGTGTAATGACTGTTTGCCAAGAAGCGGTAAATCGAAATAATCAAAGAAATGTGTAAAAAACGGTTTCCCTACAAACATTGGGAAAGCGGCTGTTGCAAGTGCTAGTAGTAAGCCAATTGCAGTTAAATACGTATAATTTATTGGTAAAACCTTACGAACCGTATTTAAATCAAAAGCAAGGACTAAGAGCACGATAGCACTCGATGTTAAAAGTCCCCCAACGAAGCCCCCTCCTGGTGTGTAATGACCAGCAAGGAAAATATGAATGGAGAAGAAGAAAATAATGAAGAATACAATTTTTGCTGTAAATTGTATAATTACATCATTTGTTTTCATGAGTTTTCTCCTTTCTATTCATGCGTAGCTTTATCATCGCTAAAATGGCCATCCCAGCAATAGCTAACACTGTAATTTCAAATAATGTATCAAAGCCACGATAGTCTACTAAGATAACATTGACAATGTTTCCACCGCCGGCTTTTGAATGAACTGTTTCCTCGTAATACTTCGAAATAGATGGAATCAATTTTTGTGATTGTGCAGATAGCGCTATAAGAGTGACCATAACACCGACTGCAATTGAAACAATTGCGCGATTTAATTGGAATCTCATGCGCTCTTCTCGTTTTCCGAGCTTAGGCAGATGATAAAACGCTAGTAAAAATAGCGCAACAGAAATCGTTTCAATGACAAGCTGTGTTAATGCTAAATCAGGAGCATTAAAAATAACGAAGAATAATGCCACTGTGTAGCCCACAGCACCAAGACCTATAATGGCTGTTAAACGTGACTTTGCCAAAATTGTAATGGATGTTCCAATAACTAACACCAATACTAAAATGATTTCGTAAAGATGAATAGGTGCAGTGTCTTGGAAGGAGACAGTAAAGGCATTCTTCACAAATAAAGAACCTATTACAATTGCTGCAATGCTACTAAACATATACAGCAGGTAGTGACGCATAGAGCCCGTCATATAAAGGCGTGATACGCGATTTAACCCAACATCTAGACCGAGCATAATCTTGTCGTATGCATTATTTAATGTTAACGCTCGTGGGAATTTTTGATAAATACCCTGCCATTTCGGTAATGCTACAAACAATAGAACCCCAACAATTACTATGCCAAAAGTCATGAGTAGTTCAGGTGTAATTTCACCATGCCAAGCTGCCACATGAATATCAATATCCTTTGGTGAATCATATAAGAATGGCTGAATAGCTTGTACTGCTGGCTTTACAAAAGTATCCCCAACTAGGTTTGGAATAAAGAATATTGTTACGACTAATGCTGCTAAAATCATCGGCGAAATTAGCATGCCGATCGGTGCCTCATGTGGTTTATGAGGTAATTTTTCTGGTGTATATTTACCAGTAAATGTTCTGAAAACAAAATAGAAGCTATAGATAAATGTGAAAATACTAGCAATCCAAGCAATAATCGGGAAGAGAGCTCCCCATGTATCAAAGCCGAAAAATTCAAAATTTTGTAGTGCAAGCATGGCAGTTAAAAACATTTCCTTACTTAAGAAGCCGTTAAATGGTGGTAGACCTGCCATTGATAAGCTTCCGATAGCCGCAACTGTAAAGCTAAGCGGCATAACACTCATTAAGCCACCGAGCTTACGAATATCACGTGTACCTGTTTCATGATCGACAATACCTGCAATCATGAAAAGGCTCCCTTTGAACGTTGCATGGTTTATAAGGTGGAAGATTGCCGCAAAAGCAGCAAATTTAATAGTATCTGTTGCTCCGTTGCTATGAAATGCTAAGGCACTTGCGCCGAGTAACGACATAATAAGTCCAAGTTGACTGACTGTAGAGAAAGCAAGAATTCCTTTTAAATCCGTTTGCTTCACTGCAAAGAATGAACCCCAGAATAGCGTTACGATACCTACGCCAGTAACGAGCCATACCCAAAGCTCAGAAACAGCGAAAATTGGTGTAAAACGTGCAACTAAATAAATACCTGCTTTTACCATTGTTGCAGAGTGAAGGTATGCACTAACGGGTGTTGGCGCTTCCATTGCATCTGGTAGCCAAATGTAGAATGGGAATTGTGCAGATTTCGTAAATGCTCCTAGAAGTATTAAAACGAGCGACCAAGTGAACAGCGGATTCTGTACTAAATCAGGTGCCATTACAATAAGTTCACGGATTGAATACGTTCCTCCCATTATATAAAGAAGGATAAATCCTCCTAACATCATTAACCCGCCACCGACTGTAATCATCATTGACTTAAGTGCCCCAAAGCGAGAGGCATCACGGTTATACCAGTAGCCGATAAGTAAAAATGATGAAATAGATGTTAACTCCCAAAAGAAGTACAGCGTAATTAAATGATCTGACTGTACTACTCCTAGCATTGCGGTCATAAATAATAATAAGTAAACATAAAAATTATGTAATTTTTCTTTATGTTTGTCTAAATAAAAAATAGAGTAAAGTACGACCAACGAGCCAATTCCAGTAATCAGTAATGAGAATAGCAAGCTAAGTCCGTCTAAATAAGATACGATGGAAATATCAAGCGATGGAATCCAAGGAAGCTCTTTAAGAAATACTTTACCATCTGCTACTTTTGCGATGTAAGTTGCGTAAATAATCGCGAGTGTAGCAGGTACTGCAAGAACAAACCAGCCTGTGTGAATATTTTTAATGCTTTTATATAGAAATGGCACAAATATTGCGGCAAGCATTGGAATGAAAATATAAAGTACTTGTAACAAAAAAATCCTCCTTTATGCAGGTAAGTATGTTAATTATAACGTACTTTTTGTATGAGTGCATATGTACTCATAGGATTTAGCTTGCGATAGTGGAGGAATTTTGGCTATATTATAAATAGGAAGTTATCAATAAAAATAGAGGAAAAAATTTTTTATGAGGAACCCTTATATTTATGGTTATCTACCATTAATTACAATTTTATTGTTTAGTTTGACATTTGGGATGTATGCAGTAAGTGAATCGTTGCAAGTTTTTCATGCAATTGGTGTTTATTCCGGCATGCGTGAGTTTTTATCCGATTTCGAGCTACGTGTTTTTTTGCTAATTGTCTTTGCTGTGATCTTCTTTATGCTATTTTCAGCATTAAAATTAGTAGGGGAAACTATTCATGAGCTAGGAATGTTATTTTTCTCAAAGGATAATGATGGTGCGACAGTTAATCAAGCACGAGGCGGATACGTCATTTTATTAGTTGGCGCAATATGTTCAGCCTTTGCTATTCAATTTATTTACGTTTTAGTAGGTATTTTTGTCTTAACTGTTTTTATCTATTTTATTTACCTTATCTATAAAATGAGTCAATTTATGTCGATGGGTGGAACGATTGGCTTACTAGTATTTGAGCTTTTTATGTGGACAATACTATTATCGCTATTAGTTTATGTAGTTTTAAAATTGTATAATGGTATCTTGGCAAGCTTACCGTTTGCTCATTAAATGCCTCGGTTTACACTAAACATTTTTCAAATGACATAGTTAACAATGAAAGGAGCAGCCTAGAGTGATGAATTCCACTCAGGGCTGCTTCTTTTAACTTTATTCCAGTAAAACATTAAATAGCTTGTGATGAATCTTATACGCTTCTAAACTCTCCATAGATTGTGGCTTATCATAACCAAGCCATACTGCTGCAGTGTATTCATCATTTAATCCAGCGAGCCAGTAGTCACGATAGTTGTTAGTTGTTCCCGTTTTGGCACCGACATAGTTACTTTTACTATAAACGCCTTGTCCTGTACCTTTAGTAACAACATCTGCAAGCATCGAACGCATATATTTAACAGTTTTTGGTGACCAAATTTGATCGCGTTCTGAATCCCAACTGTAAAGTTCCGTTCCATCAGCTGTTGTCACTTTACGAATACTATGAGCGAGTACATATGAGCCATCTATAAAGCTTGTATAGGCGTCTGCTAGCTCAAGTGCTGTAACACCATATGTTAATCCTCCCAAAGAGGCAGCATAATTATGGTCTTTTGCCACGATGGAGCGGAAGTGAAAGCGATCTAAGTAACTAAAGGCCGTTTCAATTCCGACTGTGTTAAAGAGACGGAGAGCCGATGTATTGTAGCTATATTGAAATGCTACTCGAATTGGTACATCACCGTATTTAAAGCCTCCATAGTTTTGTGGACAAAATGAACCAACACAATAACTGCCACCACTAACTATAGAATCAGGTGTGTGTGCTGTAGTTTCAAAGAAAGGAGCATATACCGCTAGTGGCTTAAAAGCAGAGCCTGGCTGACGCGTACCTTGAAAGGCACGATGATAACCAAACTTTTCGTAGTTTTTCCCAGCATAAAGACTAACCACTTCACGGGTTTTATTGTCAATAACTGCTCCAGCTGCTTGTAATTTACCTGAGCCTAGAATTGCAGTCATTTTTCCCTCATCATGTGCTTGTTTGTCTGGATTAAGCGCGGTATAAATCGTTAATCCATTTTGGAATAACATATTGAGTCGATTGTCTAACTGCGCTTTGATTGTTTTCTTTTCTTCCTCACTTTGTGTGTTTGCAAGACGATCTGAATAGCCTTCTTTTTCTGCAACTAACCATCTAAGCTCTTGCAGGACGTAAGTGCTGTACATAGGGTAGCTTTGAGCTTTATTCTTTACATTTAATGTTATAGTTTCGGCTTTATATGTAATAGCTTCTTCTTTTGTTATAGCGCCACTCGCTGTGAGTGTATCTAATAGCCGTTCCTGTCTCGCCTTTGTTTTGTCAAAGTTTTTTAAAGGATTATACAGTGATGGGTTATTTGGAATGGCAGCAATAAATGCAATTTCAGCTATAGATAATTCTTTGAGAGGTTTTTGAAAATAATATGTAGCTGCTCCACCAATTCCATAAACTTGATTGCTAAAATAGGCTTCATTTAGATACATCGTTAAAATCTCGTCTTTATCAAATTCTTTCTCAAGCTCATAGGAGTAAAAAATCTCTGTTAATTTTCGTTCATATGTTTTTTCGTCTGATAAATAACGCATACGAACTAGCTGCTGTGTAATAGTGCTAGCACCTTGAGAAGTTGAATTTGAGTTTGAGTTAGCAACAACTGCACGGACGATAGCACTAAAGTCAAAGCCGATATGGTCATAAAAATGAGCGTCCTCACTTGAGATGAAAATTTCCTGGGCAATTTTTGGGATTTCCTGTAATGTTAGAGGTTGCCGCCATTCGACATATTCCTCGCTAAATGTACTGCCGTTTCGATCTATAAGTGTTATTGGAAGCTGTGGCTGTACTTCCGGTAAATGAATAGCGCTAGCAATTTGCTCCTCATGCACTTGTGCCGCATTTATTTCTGTCCTAATGTTTGTAGTAATCCACCAAAGGACAGGTAAGGATAGTAAAATGATAAAAAAACCAAAAGCCTTTTTCATGTGTGCCTCCACTCTAAATATGAGTCACTCAACAGAATAACATAATTTGGATAGTTTCCAAATACGCGTTCCGACCTATTTGTATTTATCAAATAATTTTGCTATGAAGTTGGAGATGACGTTTGTTAAATCGTATGCCATATATAGGTTGATGTGCAACTCATTGAGGATTAGCGATAGAGGAACGAAGGCTAATAGCATCAAAATAGCTTACGCTTTGTTTTTTTGACTGTTACTTATGAAAAGAGGAATTATACATAACAATCCAAGGAGAATAAACAGGATTAAGGTGTTGATTGGATTATCTTTTACTTTTGTATCTTCTTTATGTTTTTTTTCAAATTCTTTTACTTCTTCTGTTTTATTTACTTTATCGTTTGGAACAAATTCATTTTTATCTACATCATAGTAATAGAATCTATGTTTGTTAAAGGTGAAAAAGTCATCTCTAACCGTCTTATATGAACTTGAAATCATCGCTAAGTTCACTTTTTCCGTATCAATCTTTGTTTTTACATATTTTTCACTTTCTGCTTTAAACAATTCTTTTTCTTTTTTTAATAAGTTGGCTGCTTCACTTTTTACTTTTTCTACATCTTGAAGCGTTGTTGCTTTTTTCAATCCCTCTTCAATAAAGGCTATTTGTTCCATTTTCATTTTTTCTTCAAAGTCTTTTGTTTTTTGCTCTAATAATGATTTGTCTTCTTTTATTGTTTTAATGAGTACCGTTTTTGTTTCTTGTGCTAATATTTTGGCGGAGTCGTTTTTGTAATCAGGAATTTCTTGTTTATTTTTATTATTGACTGAATTCAGGTTCTCTTCTGTAACGATTTTTGTTGCCATGCTGGTAGATGAAAAAACGATACTCAACATACATACTGACAGTCCGATTACACTTATTTTTTGTATAAATTTCATTTCAATCCCTCCATTTTTTTTATTAATATTCATATACACTCCATCTTTTTATTCCGATATTTTCCAATTTATGATCGATCAAAGTAATATATGAACAATCATAAAAAATATACTAAAGGGGTTACTATGAAAGAATATTTCTTTGCCGAAGAATAATACTGTGATAACTCCTTTGTGACCAACAAAGCGTCCAGCCAGAACAGAAATCAACCCCACGGTATAAGAAAAAAAATTAAAAGTGCAAAAAATCGTCAATACTTTGGTGAAGAAAACCAATAAGAAGTATGTTAGACTAAAATGAGGTCAGAAATGATAGTACTATCATTTTCATTGAAACTGAAATTTTACATTTAAAGGAGAGACTTCAATGTTTCCACAATTAACAACAGAAGTACTAGAAGGCGAAGTACTTGTAGAAATGAAAACAACATTAGGTGCCATCAAAATTAAATTATTCCCAGAGCATGCACCAAAAACTGTTGAAAACTTCTTAGGTCATGCAAAATCAGGATACTATGACGGCATCATTTTCCACCGTGTTATCCAAGACTTTATGATTCAAGGTGGTGACCCAACTGGTACAGGTATGGGCGGTGAATCAATTTGGGGTAACTCTTTCGAGGATGAGTTCTCTGATAATGTATTTAACCTTCGCGGTGCCCTTTCAATGGCAAATGCGGGTCCAAACACTAATGGTTCACAATTCTTTATCGTACAAATGAAGCACCTTCCAAGTGATATGCTTCGCCAATTACAAGGTGCTGGCTTCCCAGAAGAAATTATTGAAGCATATGCTCAAAATGGTGGTACTCCTTGGTTAGACCATAAACACACAGTATTTGGTCATGTTGTTGAAGGAATGGACATTATCGACAAAATTGCAGAAGTAGAAAAAGACTTCCGTGATAAACCATTAGAAGATGTGAAAATCGAGTCAATTACAGTTTTTGAATAATAATTGTAAGGACGTGTAAAACATGGAACATTTAATGTATCAATTTTTATATTTCCCTGAAGATAAATCAGGCTATATTCCAGCAGCTTTTGAATTTTTAATCATGCTTATTTTATGTATTGTTGTATTTACCGTTTTCCGTAAGATTTCTAAGAAACAAGAAATGAAATCAAAGGAACTCGAAGCGCGTATTCTTTCAGAGAAAAATAATACAAACAATCAGCTATAAAAAACCCGCTTTTCGTGGGAAGCCAGATGCCTCGCAGCCGTTAATGACTGCGAGGCATCATACTTTCTCATTAATCTTATGATAAATCAACTCATGTATTATTTGTCTTCGCACCATACTCTAGATGCTTAATCTTCTTATGATATATATTTCTAAACAAAAAAGGATACCTCGGAAAAACTTGAGATATCCTTCACTATTTACTTACTATCGCTGAAGCGCTTGCTTAAAGCGTTGAACACCGTCTTTCACTGTATCAAATGAGCAAGCAACGTTCATACGTAGGAAGCCACTACCTTCTTCGCCGTATTTTGTCCCAGGCTCTAATGCTAGCTTGCCATTTTCCAGCAAGCGTTCCATGATTTCTTCTTCATTAAGTCCTAATTCTCGATAATCAATCCAAAGCAAATAAGTGCCCTGAGGTTTTGTAATATGGATACCATCTAATTGTTCTAATTCAGCAATCACATAGTCCATATTGTTTGAAATGTAAGTAAGCATTTCATCCAACCATGGAGAACCCTCATTATAAGCAGCATGAAGTGCAACAGAAGCAAAGGTATTTAATGAGCCTTGCCCACTAGCCATATGAACGGCTTCTAGTAGCATACGCTTTTCCTTATCCGGCACAATCATATAAGCAACTTGAATACCCGCTAGATTAAATGTTTTTGTCGGTGCCATGCACGTAATAATACGATTAACTTCATCACCAGCGATTTTTGCTAATGGTGTATGTTTTGAGCCATCCAACATTAAATCAGAATGAATCTCATCGGAAATAATCACTACATCATATTTTGCACATAGTCGTACGATTTCCTTTAATGTAGTTTCATCCCATACATAGCCCCCTGGATTATGTGGATTACACAATATGTAGGCTTTCACATTTTGAGCAAGTGCTTTCTCAAAGGCTTCAAAGTCATAAACAAATGTCCCATCTTTTTCTACTAAAGGACAATTAACAATCTCTCGAGCATTACTTTTCGGGATGTTATAGAATGGTGGGTAGACGGGTGAGGAAATAAGTACTTTATCTCCTGGATTTGTCAGTGCCTTGATACTATCCGCTAAAGCAGCGACAACACCATTACAGAAAACAATTGATTCTTTGTCAATGTGCCAATCATGATGAGCATTCTGCCAGTCTACGATCGCTTGTATAGCTTCATCGCTAACAAAGCTATAGCCGAAAACAGTTTTTTCAGCATGCTCTTGTAGCGCTTTTGATACGGCTATTGGAGCAGCAAAATCCATATCAGCTACCCACATTGGTAGGATGTCTGAAGCATTTTGTAGCCCATATACGTTTTCCATTGCGTCCCATTTTGCAGAGTTTGTACAACGACGTTTAATAGTTTGATCGAAAATAGACAAGCAAATCACTCTTTTCTTTTTTATTTACTATGGTATCATACGAGTATGATAAAAGGATAATAGGTGAGTATTTTGGAAAATATAAAAATGAATCAAGCAGCCGTACATCTGCTAGAGGAGTGGGATCCATTCCACTTAGGTCCAGACCATTATGATACTGAAACAGCAGATGTTGTAGCAGCATTGCAAGGTATTGATGATCCATCTACTCTTGCAAAGGTTATCCAAGAAACATATGAGCATTCGTTTGAAGAATGGATTCCATTTGAAGATTGTGTAGCTATTTCATACAAACTTATTGCGATAAAATTTGAAGCAAAATGTATTATTTAACTTATTTCAGCGAGTATCCAAACATCTGTTGTTGCTGTCGCTATGTTAGCACTACGCTTTCGCACAAAAACATCCGCTGAAATAGAGGAACTCAGGCTAATAACTTCACAATCTGTGAAAGCGAATCCGGTCGCAATTATGCTTTTGCTTTTCTATAGAAAACGAGGTTGTCTTTCAATTTTAGACAACCTCGTTTTTTTTATTTAAACAACGGTAAAATCCCCTGAATGAAAATGATAAGTATAGCGATCGGGGAAACATAACGAATTGAAATATACCAAATATTGAACATCAGACTAGAAGTGGCAAGCTCTTTACGAGAAATATCTTTTGTATAATAATAACCTGCAAAGATAGAAATCAGGAAGGCTCCGATTGGCATACCAATACTATTTGTCAAAAAGTCTACAAAATCGAAAATAGAGCGATCTAAAATTTTTACATCAGATAGGATGCCGAATGATAGTGCACTCGGAATACCAACGATAAAAATAATAATACCGCCAATCCAAGCGATTTTTTTCCGCTTTTCAGGCTTATCTCCAATTGCGATTGCCACGACAATTTCTAACATGGAAATGGAAGAAGTAACAGTTGCAAAGAGTAAGAGTACAAAGAAAATAGTTAGGAACAGTCCACCAAGAGGTAATTGCTCAAAAACAGCAGGTAAAATAATAAATACTAGGCCAGGACCTTGATCAGGTGTATAGCCAAGTGCAAACACTGCTGGGAAAATTACTAGACCTGCAAGTAAAGAAATAATGATATTCATCAATGCAACATTGATGGCTGAATTTCCAATCTTTTCTGATTTCGGTAGATAGGAAGCATATGTGATCATTACCGCGATCCCAACACTTAACGAGAAGAATGCTTGTCCAAGCGCCTTTAAAAATGTTTCTGCATTTAAATAGGACCAATCAGGGACGAACATAAATTTGATACCTTCCATTGCACCGTCCAATGTTAAAGAGCGAATAACTAATATGATGAAGAAGATGAATAATAGAGGCATCATCCAAGTACTTGCTTTTTCAATACCGCCTTGAATACCTGCTGATACAATCACAACAGTTAATAACATAAATAACCCTTGTACAAGCACTGCTTCAAATGGGCTTGAAATGATGTTACCAAACAAATCTGCATAATTACCATTTGAACTATTGAGATGGAATGTTATAGCGCGACCCAAATAGCTTAAAATCCAGCCACCAACAACACTGTAGAATGAAAGTATTAGACCGGCAATAATCATGCCACCCCATCCAATTAAGTACCATGGTTTTCCTGGTGCTTGTTCCTTAAACGACGTGACGGCATCCTTTTGCCCACGGCGTCCAATCATAAATTCTGCAATTAACACCGGCAAGCCGATGACAAATGTACATAGGATAAATAGTAAAATAAAGACACTTCCGCCGTTAGTACCCGCCATGTAAGGGAACTTCCAAATAGCTCCTAATCCTATAGCACTTCCAGCAGCAGCTAAAATAAATCCAATTTTAGTTGTAAATTGATCTCTCGAAGACACGAAAATAAATCCTCCTTATACTAAAGTTTTATTTTACCGCAATATTTTCTCATAACACAAGCAAATTTCAGTAAATTAGTTCGTACATACAGCAGAGGTAGTTATAGTAACTAAATATTAGTTCAACCGGCTAAATTTGGGGTCTTAACGGCGGAGTCAGAGGTTCAACCGGCGAAGTTACAAATCTTACCGGAAAAATACATAGATTTTTAATAATAAGTAAAATATGTAACAATTAGGAGTGATGTTTCGTTTCATACACAAAGGAGGGATGGCTGTGACAGAAACTGAATTAATCGAAAGAGCTCAGCAAGGAGATAAAGACGCCTATATAGAGCTAATCCGAATACATCAACTAACAGTTGAAAAATTTGCCTTTCAATGCGGCGTTCATAGTAATGATTTAGCAGATGTTTCACAGGAGGTATTTGTGAAGCTCTATCGTTTTTTAGATCAATTTAAGCAGGATCGTTTTACGACATGGCTCTATAAAATCACATTGAATGCAACACGTGATTATTATCGTAAAGAACAACGAGAGCAGGTAAAGGAAGAAAGGCTAAATGCTCAGCAACAAATGCCCTCATCTTCCGCAGAAAAGCATGTCCTTAATTTTGAGGAAGATAGGCTATTACATAATGCCATTAAAGCACTTGATGAAAAATATCGTTATCCTATCATATTATTTTACTTTCATGAATTAAAGTATGAGGAAATAGCGGAGGTATTAAATATTTCGTTATCAACTGTCAAAGTTCGTCTTTTACGTGCAAAGGAAAAGCTCAAAGCGGGGTTATTGCAAGAGGGGAGTGTTGAAAATGGATGATAAGCAATTTGAAAAACGAATGGAACTTCTAAAAAAATCCTATGATCGCATGGAACCACAGTTAGATCCAGAAGCCGTTTTCGCACAAATCGAGGCAGAAAATGCAACACAACAATCACCAGAAACAGTAACAACAAAAAAGCCCCCTTCAAGATGGCAAAAGCCAGCTGTCTGGATAGCAAGCATTGCAAGTGTACTTTTATTAAGTGTTCTTATTTCGTCGTATGTCATTAATCAACCAGAAAACATAAATAGTAAAAAAGATGTTTCTCAGAAAGAAAAACAAGAAGTTGGAATTCAAGAATGGATCGAAAATATTACTAAAAAATATAACAGTAAAAAAGAACAAATAAGAAGAGAATTAAAAGTTTCTATTAATGAACTGAATGCATTTGAATTTATTAAAGAAGCTGACTACATACTAGACTTCTATACAAAAAGGAATTCTCATGTAAAAGAAGAAGATGTACAGTTTTTAAAATTTAATGAGGAAACTATACTTAATAAATTGACGACACCAAGAAGAGCCCTAGAAGCCATTGATGAATATAATAATTTAACATTAGATGAATCTTTTGAAATATATTACCAATATGAAAAAACTGTATTGGAATTAGAGAACTTTTACAGTGATCTTCTTAAACCATATGAACCTCTCCTTAAGAAATCTAAAGATACCAATAAATATCCGTCAGATGTAAGGGCAATTATTGAGGCCGCAAATAATCAATTCATGGAATTGAAAGAGAATGAAGAGGGGGCGTTTTATTTTAAAGCCACACCAATTTACGGTGAATTTTCTCCACCCAATATCAATAAATTGCATCCTGATATTTTTGGTTACTTTGAGTATTTAGAAAAGGGGCAGTTATTATTAGCGGATGATTTAAGGTATACACGAGAAGAAACCGCTAAATCATTAAAAATAATGGAGCGTACGCTACTAGCAGATGTAAACGCAGATTCACCTACTTATGAGGTTTTAAGGCAAAACTTTGAAAATACATGGTTGGTGTTGTTGAAAGGAACGAAAACCTATCCTGTTTTAACAAAAGAAGGAGAAGTAAATGAAGATTATTTAGATTTTTTACAAAAAGTAGCTGATGGAAAGTATGGAGAAGTTATGAAGAATACTGCTGCGACAGTTTTAAATGAACTGCAACTAAACAATAACTCCGATACTTTAGTGCAGTTATCAGCTTACGATATTTTGATAGTCATATTGCAGGCTAGAGAAGAAACTGACAGGCTTATTAACGATAGTGATTTTAATATTGTAGGCTATGATGATACAGAAATAGAGCAAATAAAGAGAATTTATGAGCAGTGTAAGAACGGCGATGAGGAAACATTTATCAATCAGCTACGCCCATTGAATATGGTTTCTCTTTATTTATATGCAATAACTATTGGAGATGAATCTTTACAAAAAGCTATATTAATGCCTGAAACGAACATTAATACAAGTTTGATACACAAAGTTAAAAGTTTAGATATTTTTAGTCAAATAGGGGAATATGATGGTATTTATCCAATGGTTGCTGTTCGTGTTTCTGGAGAGTATCAGAATACGTATGGTAGACAATTCCTCATTAAATTATCGAAAAATAAAGAAGGCAATTATCGCATAGCAGGGATCAATGATTGATGGGATGATTTTTTGCCCCACTAATACACGTATGTTATAATTTATGGTGATATATACGTAGCAAACAAAAAGAAAGTGGGCAAAGTTTATGGTAAAAAAATATGAATTAGGAGACGTGTTGAACGGAAAAGTTACAGGTATTCAGCCGTACGGTGCATTTGTTGCGCTTGACGAAGATACACAAGGTCTTGTGCATATTTCCGAAATTACGTACGGCTTTGTAAAGGACGTTAGTGAATTTTTGTCAGTTGGGCAAGAGGTAGAAGTGAAGATACTTGAAATCGATGAAGATGCCGAAAAAATTAGTTTATCGATTCGTGCTTTGCAGGAGCGCCCAGCAACATTGCGTAAAAAAGATGTACTACCACGTAAATCATTGCAGGACCGTGTAGATGAATCGGATGCAAATGGTTTTAATTCCCTAAAAGATAAATTACAAGACTGGATCGAGCAGTCAGGACAATAAAATGAAACTTTAATCAGTGGGGTTCTTTATCCCCACTGATTATTAGTATTCACCAATCGGGCTTTTACAGGCAGTTATTATACCTAACTTCTTTGCTTTTGCTGAATTTGAGGCGACCTGACGCTTTAATTTCGGTACAGATAAATTACTGCCTGTTAATGCGGGGTAAAGTGAAACTTTAATCAGTGGGGAGTTCTTTATCCCCACTGATTATTAGTATTCACCAATCGGGCTTTTACAGGCAGTTATTATACCTAACTTCTTTGCTTTTGCTGAAATTTGAGGCGGCCTGACGCTTCAGTTTCGGTACAGATAAATTACTGCCTGTTAATGCGGGAAAAAAACGAGGACGCTTTCAAGTATGAATGCATCCTCGTTTTTTTTTGTATTCAATTATAGCTGAAAATTATTGATTCTTTATTTTTCGAATTCGATATTGTAGGTTTTGACGACTCATGCCAAGCGCACTAGCGGCCTTTGTAATATTGCCTTCATATAAATTTAAGACGTTTTGCACATAATATGATTCGGCTTCACGTAAATAAGCATCGAGTGGCATAACATCATTTTGTTGCTGGAACATAAAGAATTCTGGCTCGTGATTGGATGTGTCTTGCTGCTGTACCTTAAAGCGAAAATGCATGGGAAGTAAATCTGAGATAACTGTTGATTCAGTGGTCATAAACGACACAATTTCATCTAGTAATAGCTCGAGCTCCTTTAAATTTCCTGGCCAATCATATTGCAAAAATAAATCCCGTACATCAGGCGCTAGTTCCGAAACATTTGAAGCAAAGCGTTCTCGATGGCGGCTAAAGTAATCATCTACAAACGGAAGAATATCTTCTTTTCGATCTGTTAAATTTGGGATGGTGATGGCCATTGTTGCAAAGAAATAATACAGCGATTTTGAAAGTTTCTTCTCTGCGATTAATGTAATGGGATCGCTTCCTACACTCCCGATGAGCATGTATTTAGACTGTGGAAGAGATTGTAATATCTCTAATAGTTGCTCTTGAATGTCTAGACTTAAAAAATCAATGCGTTCAAAGAAAAAAGTATATGCCTTGTCATCCTGTAAGAGCTCTTGTAATTTATCTAAAACAGATTGAGCAGAACGACGACTCACTAGGGTTACAAATGCTTCAGGATCAGTCGATGCTGCATGGTGCATGCCTTCTGCTACTAAATCCTTTCCTGTCCCCGATTCCCCAATTAGTAATACCGGTAATTTCACAGCTGCTGCTTTTTTTGCATTTGCGATAACTTGTTGCATCGATTCGGAAACAGCTGTAATCATATCGAATGTTAAAGGTTCACCATATCGACGAAGGGGCTGATAAACTAATTTTTCGAGTGATGTAATGTCACGAGCAAATTCGATAGCTCCAATTAGTTTATTTTTGACATAAAGTGGGAAAGTATCATTAATAGTTGTAATTTCATGACCATTTTTATTCCAATAAGTTTGTTTTACATTAATTTCTTTTTTTCCTGTTTGTAATACACGCATTAAAGTACTTTCATGCTGGCGGAAGGAAAACATTTCAATGACAGAACGATCTGCTAATTCATCAATATGAAATCCTTCAATTTCTTTCATCTTTGTATTATAAATAATTGTTTTGCCTGAAAGGTCTACAGCATGAATACCAACAGATACATTTGTTGCAATAAACTCATAAAAAGGGAGTAGGGGTTCAGAATTTTTCATAAAATGTGCACCTCAAAAAATTTTTTACTTGAAATATGCAACGAAATTTTGCATTATAATAAGTGTAAGAATATTCTAAACGCAAAAATATTTTGCGTCAACGTTTTTTGCACACTTAAAACACATCTCACGAGGGAGGATTTAGTATGATTTCATACAAACACGAACCATTCACAGATTTTACTCAAGAGGCAAATAACAAAGCATATTTAGAAGCATTAAATAAAGTAGAGAGTTATTTAGGTCAAGACTATCCACTTATTATCGGTGGCGAACGTATTACTACAGAAGATAAAATCGTTTCATATAATCCTGCAAAGAAAACAGAAGTAATTGGTCGCGTATCAAAAGCGAACAAAGAACTAGCTGAAAAAGCGATGCAAGCTGCAGACGAAACATTTAAAACTTGGAAAAAAGTAGATCCAGCCATTCGTGCTGATGTACTATTCAAAGCAGCGGCAATTATCCGTCGTCGTAAACATGAATTCTCTGCACTTTTAACAAAAGAAGCAGGTAAACCATGGGCTGAAGCTGATGCAGATACTGCGGAAGCAATCGATTTCTTAGAATACTATGGTCGTCAAATGTTACGTATTAAAGAAGGTCAACCTGTAGAGAGCCGTCCTGGTGAATACAACCGTTATGACTATATTCCATTAGGTATTGGGATTGTTATTTCACCATGGAACTTCCCATTTGCAATTATGGCAGGGACAACAGTTGCAGCTTTAGTAACAGGTAACACGGTATTATTAAAACCAGCTTCAACAACACCTGTAGTTGCTTATAAATTTATCGAAGTATTAGAGCAAGCCGGTCTTCCAGCAGGTGCAGTGAACTTTGTACCAGGTTCTGGTGCAGAAGTAGGTGACTACTTAGTTGATCATCCGAAAACACGCTTCATCAGCTTCACAGGATCTCGTGATGTAGGTTTACGTATTAACCAACGTGCATCTGTATTAAATGACGGTCAAATTTGGATTAAACGTGTTATCGCTGAAATGGGCGGTAAAGATACAATCGTTGTTGATAAAGAAGCAGATCTTGAGCTTGCAGCACAATCTATCGTAAAATCAGCATTTGGCTTCTCTGGTCAAAAATGTTCAGCATGTTCTCGTGTTGTTATCGTTGAAGATGTCTATGACCAAGTCGTTGAACGTGTAGTTGAATTAACAAACACGTTAACAGTTGGTGACCCATCAGACTTCAACAATTTCATGGCAACAGTTATTGACCAAGCAGCTTTCAATAAAGTGACAGAGTACATTGAAATTGGTAAAGGTGAAGGTCGCCTTGTTGCAGGTGGTACAGCTGATGATTCAGTTGGTTACTTTATCCAACCAACAGTATTTGCAGACGTAGCTCCTTCTGCACGTGTTATGAAAGAAGAAATCTTTGGACCAGTTGTAGCCATTACAAAAGCTAAAGATTTCGATCAAGCAATTGATATTGCGAATGATACTGAATATGGCTTAACTGGTGCGGTTATTACAAATAATCGTATGAACTTAGAAAAAGCACGTGAAGATTTCCATGTAGGTAACTTATACTTCAACCGTGGCTGTACTGGTGCAATCGTTGGTTACCAACCATTCGGAGGCTTCAATATGTCAGGTACAGACTCAAAAGCAGGTGGCCCTGACTATCTACAACTTCACATGCAAGCAAAAACAACTTCTGAAATGCTTTAATGTTTAAAAAATATTTAGTTAGTTGATAGGGCTATAAGTAGATTATTTTAAAAGAGAGAATCTGCGACACTCCTCCTGGGAAAGTAAGCCCGGCAAGAACCGCAGACGCTAATGTCGAGGCGGCTTACCGAGGAGTAGCGAGTAGATTCTTGTTTTTTCTTTATTCAGAAAATGCTGATGAATAAAATTATTCCTATTTAGTTTATAGAAGAACAGTCTTCCATAGATTTTTCATCATGAAAGTAAGGAGAGAATATTACATGACAAAAACAGAACAAGTTATTGAACAAACTCAAAATTTCGGTGCTGCAAACTATCACCCGCTACCAATCGTCATTTCAGAGGCTGAAGGTGCTTGGGTAAAAGATCCAGAAGGTAACAAATACTTAGATATGCTATCAGCTTACTCTGCTGTGAATCAGGGACATCGTCATCCAAAAATTATCGCTGCGTTAAAAGAACAAGCTGATAAAGTAACTTTAACTTCTCGTGCATTTTATAGCGAAAACCTTGGTGAATGGTATGAGCTTGTTGGTAAATTAACGAATAAACAGATGGTATTACCGATGAATACAGGTGCAGAAGCGGTAGAAACTGCATTTAAAGCAGCTCGTCGTTGGGCATATGATGTAAAAGGTGTAGAGGATGGCAAGGCTGAAATCATTGCATGTAATGGTAACTTCCATGGTCGTACAATGCTTGCTGTATCTTTATCATCTGACGAAGAATATCGTCGTGGCTTCGGTCCAATGTTACCGAATGTTAAGTTAGTAGATTACGGTAACCTAGAAGCATTAAAAGCTGCAATTACTCCAAACACAGCAGCGTTTTTAATTGAACCAATCCAAGGTGAAGCTGGTATCGTTATTCCATCTGAAGGCTTCTTAAAAGCAGCTCGGGAGCTATGCCGTGAAAACAATGTTTTATTCATTGCAGATGAAATCCAAGCTGGTTTAGCGCGTACAGGTAAAATGTTCGCATGTGATTGGGAAGAAGTAGAGCCAGATATGTACATCCTAGGTAAAGCTTTAGGTGGCGGTGTATTCCCGATTTCTTGTGTAGCTGCAAATCGTGAAATCTTAGGTGTATTCAATCCGGGATCACACGGTTCAACGTTCGGTGGTAATCCTTTAGCATGTGCTGTATCTATTGCTTCAATTAAAGTATTACTAGATGAAAAATTAGCAGAGCGTTCACACCAACTTGGTGAATACTTTAAAGGCAAATTAAAAGAAATCAATAACCCAGTAATTAAAGAAGTTCGTGGGCGTGGTTTATTTATCGGAATGGAATTAACAGAGGCAGCACGTCCATACTGTGAAAAGCTTAAAGAATTAGGTTTATTATGTAAAGAAACACATGATACAGTCATTCGATTTGCACCACCACTTGTTATTTCACAAGAAGATTTAGATTGGTCAATCGAACAAATTGAAAAAGTATTTAATATTTAACAAAATGTTCACATTTTAATTCGGAAGTATGTTACAATGATGCCGATATACTATCATTAAAAAAAACAAAGAGGCGATTTAATATGTCTGAAAACTTAAATCTGTTCACATCAACTCAAGTAGTTATTCAAGAGGCTCTAAATAGACTTGGCTATGACGAAGCAATGTATGAATTATTAAAGGAACCGCTTCGTATGCTACAAGTACGCATTCCAGTGAAAATGGATGATGGTACAACAAAAGTATTTACTGGTTATCGTGCACAACATAATGATGCAGTAGGACCAACTAAAGGTGGGGTACGTTTCCATCCAGCAGTATCTGAGGAGGAAGTTAAAGCGCTTTCAATGTGGATGACATTGAAATGTGGTATCGTGGATCTACCTTACGGTGGTGGTAAAGGCGGTGTCATCTGTGACCCTCGTCAAATGTCTATGGATGAAATCGAAAAATTGAGCCGTGGATATGTACGTGCAGTTAGTCAAATCGTAGGACCAACAAAAGATATTCCTGCGCCAGACGTATTTACAAATGCACAAATTATGGCTTGGATGATGGATGAATACAGCCGTATGGATGAATTCAACTCACCAGGTTTCATCACAGGTAAGCCACTAGTGCTTGGTGGTTCTCAAGGTCGTGACCGTGCAACTGCACAAGGTGTAACAATCGTTATTCAAGAAGCAGCGAAAAAACGTGGCATTGAAATTAAAGGTGCACGCGTTGTTATCCAAGGCTTCGGTAACGCAGGTAGCTTCCTTGCGAAATTCATGCATGATTTAGGCGCGAAAGTAATCGGTATTTCAGATGCTTATGGTGCACTACATGATCCTGAAGGTTTAGATATCGACTATTTATTAGATCGTCGTGATAGCTTCGGTACTGTAACAACATTATTTGAAAATACAATTTCAAATAAAGAATTATTAGAACTTGATTGTGATATTCTAGTGCCAGCTGCTATCGAGAACCAAATTACTGCTGACAATGCACACAACGTTAAAGCAAACATCGTAGTAGAGGCTGCGAACGGTCCAACAACTGCTGAAGCAACTAGAATTTTAACTGATCGTGGCATTTTACTTGTACCAGACGTATTAGCATCAGCTGGTGGTGTAACAGTTTCTTACTTCGAATGGGTACAAAATAACCAAGGTTATTACTGGACAGAAGAAGAAGTTGAAGAACGTCTATACAAAAAAATGGTTGATGCATTTGAAAACGTTTATACAACAGCGACAACACGTAACATTAACATGCGTTTAGCAGCTTATATGGTAGGTGTTCGCCGCACTGCAGAAGCTTCACGCTTCCGTGGATGGGTTTAATCAAAACTTAAATATGAAACGAGTCATTCCTTTAATAATGGGATGACTCGTTTTTTCTTTTTTTATTCGACTGAATAAGATGTTCAAGACATTGCTCTAACATCATCTCTTTTTCTTTTTGCTCTTTCCTTATTTGCAGTATGCACATAAGTATGGAGCTTCCAACAATAACTGTTGAGGCGATGGATAGGGTGGACGAACTGATGGATAGTTTATGAAGAGCACATGACCAAAGTTTAAACTTTGCTTTCATCAACAGAAATATGAGAAAATCCAACTAGAAAGGGGCGAATTGAATGGATTCATTTGCATTTTATAACCCAGTGAAGTTACATTTTGGTGAAGAAGCACTGGAAAAGCTACCTAATGAGTTAGCGCAGTATGGTAAAAAGGTGTTAGTTGTATATGGTGGAGGCAGCATTAAGAAAAATGGTGTATACAATGCAGTCATCGAGAAATTACAAGAAGCGGATAAAACAATATTTGAATTAAGCGGTGTAGAGCCAAATCCACGTGTGGAAACAGCAAGACTGGGTATTGATCTTTGTAAAAAAGAAGGAATTGATCTAGTTCTAGCTGTTGGTGGCGGTTCTGTCATTGATTGTTCTAAGTTAATAGTCGCTGGCGCAAAATATGATGGCGATGCTTGGGATATTGTAAAGCGTAAAGTATTTGTGCAGGACGCTTTACCGCTTGGAACGGTATTAACGCTAGCTGCAACAGGTTCTGAAATGAACTCGGGCTCTGTTATTACAAACGCTGCGACAGAAGAAAAATTAAGCTGGGGAAGCCCTGCTGTATTCCCGAAATTTTCGATTTTAAATCCAGCAAATACAGTGACAGTACCAAAAAATCATACAGTTTACGGTATCGTTGATATGATGTCGCATGTACTTGAACAATATTTCCATAATACGACGAATACACCGATTACAGATGAAATGTGTGAGGGAGTATTACGAACGGTCATTACAACAGCACCTAAATTAATAGAAGAATTAGAGAATATCAAGTTGCGCGAAACGATTTTATTAGCCGGAACAATTGGGTTAAATGGATTCTTATCAATTGGCTCTCGCGGTGATTGGGCGTCACATAATATTGAGCACGCTGTATCTGCAGTTTACGATATTCCGCACGCAGGTGGTTTAGCGATATTACAACCACATTGGATGCGTCTAAGTGTACCTGTGAATCCAGAGCGTTTTGCAGGCATTGCAACACGTGTTTTCGGTGTCGACGCTACAGGTAAGTCACAAGAAGAGGTTGCATACGAAGGAATTGATCGTTTATCGGCGTTCTGGACTTCAATAGGAGCCCCGAATCGCTTTGCAGATTATGAAATCGATGATTCGAAATTTAACCAAATTGTAGAGCATGCTATGCAAAATGGACCTTTTGGAAACTTCAACAAATTACAGGAAGAAGATGTTCGTACAATTTTGCAAAACTCACTTTAATATTGAAAATGGATAGGAGACTACACGATGTAGTCTCGTATTTTTTTAGGCATGTTGATTAGGGAAATGTAGGTTCAGATTTTGTTCAGCTATGTTTATTAAATTAAAGACAATAATAAACTAGGTTGGAGAGAGTAAATGTTGAAACAATTGCTTGAAGATCGCGGTGTCACATTGCAATGCATAGAGACGTCATTTCAGCGGCATGTTTATAAAATACAAAATGGTGTAGAAGTATGGGGAATTGAAGCGTAATCGCTGCAAGTTGAGAATAATCAAATTGTCTCGGGATATATACTTGATCAAAATATTTTTTGAAAAGCTTACAATTTGGTCAAACGAATATTACCTTTACAGATGGTGTAAATAAAGCAAGTGTACAAGTGTTTGTACGTCCTTCTAGGGAAATAGTTGTAGAAGTGGAACCTTATTTAGGGGATGCTGAAATAGTGCAAGTTTATTATCGAAAAATATTAATGTCTTGAAAGATTCTTATGCTGGTAATTTCATTTTAGGTTGCTATGCAGACGGAAGAAGGATTACAAATGCAGAAGAATATGCATTGGCTAATCGATTAGCAACATTAAAATTTTCAAAAATAGTTATTGAACAGCACGGTGAAAAAAAGATTATCGCATTAAAAATGGTATTAACTTTTAAGATTACAAATCAAATTTTGTAAGTAATGAAGAGATACAATTAAACGAGAACAAAGTCATAGTCATCTAGTACAAGTATAAAAAATAGCCAACTGCCTGAAATATGGCAATTGGCTATTTATCTTATTTAGAAAAAATGTTTTGGATAATGATGTTATTGTTTGAATGTTGAGTTTACTGGTCTTTCGCCAATATGCACCCAATCAAGTTTCCCATTATCCTCATCAAATAAAATGGCCACTTTTGATACGCCCTTCTGACTTAAAAGGACCTCTGTTAAATGGTCGCGTACATCATCTAGAAAAGCGAGTGATAGGTTGGGATCAGCTTCGGCCACTAATTCAACATGTAAAAATTCACCTTCTTTAACGACTTCTAAGCGAACAATATCTTTAATATTTGGATCATCCATAACAAGATGAGCAATATGATTGAGCATTTCTTCGTCAGTTTCACCAATAACTCCACGTGCATTATCAAGGAAAACTTTTGCTACTACATAGAACATCATACAGCCAATAATCATTGAAACAAGTCCTTCTATTCTTGTCCAGCCTGTAAAATGTGCGATTAAAATAGCAGCGAAGGCCAAGACATTACCTCCTGTAGCAACTAAGTCTTCCATAAATACTAATTTTGTTGCTGGTTTTGCGCGATTTAAATAGGGAAGAGCCTTAGGGATAGCTGTTATTATTCCCGTTTTTTCCTGCCCAACCTCATGTAGTATTTCAACGGCAGCTTTCGCAAGAACTGACCCTTCTAAAACAATACCGATAAGTAATACGCCAAGTGCAATGAGCATTCCTTTAGATTCTCCAGCGGGATGCATAAAATGATGCAAGCCTTCTTTTACAGTCTCATAAGAAAGAATTGCCACGATAATAACTGCAAAAAGACAAACTAAATTTACAATTCGGCCAAAGCCTCCAGGAAATTGTTTTGTCGGTGCTTTTTTTGAAAGCGCTGAGCCGATATAAACGAATAATTGGTTTGCTGCATCTCCTAGAGAGTGCATCATTTCTGCAAACATGGCAACATTACCTGTAAAGAAGAAGGCAGCACCTTTAATAATTCCTAAAAAGGCATTGACAACTGCTGCCAGCAGAGAAGGTTTATTACCGTTTTTTAATAGTTTCAATATTTCTGCCACGAAAGAATCCTCCAACTAATTTAAAATTTCCATTTCGATTTTTTCTATATAAGGTAGTGCTCGTAATGAACGATAAAATGACAGTAAGTTATCAGAGATAATTAAAGATAGGCGTAAATCTAATTCGTGAAAAACATTATCATGATTTGGAATATCTAGAATGCGCATGTTCTCGATGACAATATTGTTTTCCTTGAGAAATTGTAGAAAGGATTCACTATTGTCATCGTTGTTAATTTGAACTTTCAATGAGATTTCTCGCATGCGAATTCTTTTTGGTCCTATTTTCATTAGAAACGGCGATAAAACCTCAATCCCGAAAACAATGATAATAACAGCTAATGTAGCATCCATATAGAAGCCTGCACCAACTGCTATTCCTATCCCGGCTGCTCCCCAAATCATTGCTGCAGTTGTTAAACCTGAAATGCTATCATTCCCACGTCTTAAAATAACACCAGCTCCCAGAAATCCAATTCCACTAACAATTTGGGCAGCCAAGCGTAGAGGGTCCATTGTAATATTAACGCCTGATCTTGGGGGTGTCGAGTAGGCGGTTTCAATCGAAATGATTGTTAATAAACAGCTAAATGTAGCGATAACTAAGCTGGTTTTTAATCCTACAGGCTTCTTTTTTAATTCTCTTTCAATGCCGATTACTAAACTTAATGTGGCTGCAATTACTAATTTTATGCCAACTTCATATGTAATCAAATTTTCAAAGGTCTCCATACGCAACCCTCCTCAGATATTTCGTATTGCTAAGAGATATGCAAGGTGTCATTATTATATGTACATTACTTTTTTGTATTGTACATCACGATAGTAATGAAGTATAAGTATTTTTAATTTCTTGTAGCAGATATTTTTGTAGAGAAAGCGAAGCGTCAGCTACAAATGGTTTTGGAAGCGAAAGCAATCCGGAGGCAATTATGCTCATATATAAGTGATTGGAGGATGATTTTATGGAGAAACCGAAAATTCATCCATACATCCCTATTTTTATTGGAGTTATTTCTGTATCCTTATCTGCCATATTTGTAAAATTAGCAAATGCAGAAGCAGGGGTTATTGCATTTTACCGTATGTTGTTTTCAGTACTAATAATGGCTCCTCTATTTTTTTTGAAGTACACTAATGAGATAAAGAAATTACGAATACGTGATTGGCTATTTTCTTCAGTTGCAGGTGTTTTTTTAGCCTTCCATTTTATCTTGTGGTTTGAATCACTCAATTTCACTTCGGTAGCAAGTTCTACAGTTTTGGTTGCACTACAGCCATTGTTTGCATTTTTAGGTACATATTTTTTCTTTAAAGAAAAAATTACTCTGAAAACCATATTAGCAGGAGCGATTGCTATTGCCGGTAGTATTTTAATTAGTTGGGGAGATTTTAAACTTAGCGGTACTGCATTTTTTGGAGACATGCTTGCTCTTGTTGCATGCGTACTTGTTACAGCTTACTTTTTATTTGGACAAGATGTACGTAAGAGGTTATCTCTTGTGACTTATACGATGATTGTTTATGCTGTTAGTACAATTACGTTATTCGTCTACGTTCTTATTAATGGTGAATCGTTCGGCCCTTATTCTAATATGGACTGGATATGGTTTATTGTATTAGCGATAGTCCCTAACTTATTAGGTCATACTTTATTTAATTGGTCTATCAAATATGTCAGTACAAATGTAGTCTCCATTGCGATATTATTTGAACCAATTGGCGCGGCCATTTTAGCTCTTCTAATTTTTAAAGAGTATTTAATAGCCACACAAATTATTGGTGGAGTAATTGTTCTAGTAGGAATTCTATTGTTTGTAGTCGATGAGAAAAAGATTTTTAATTTTTTTTCGAAAAAAGCTTGATTTTAAAAATGATATATTATATATTATTACTTGTCCTTAACAAGAAGGACGACTTGAAAAAAAGATTTTAAAAAAAGATTTTAAAAAGTTGTTGACTTCTTGTTGAATACAAGTTATGATAATAAAGTCGCTGAAAACAACGGCGACGAAATGAACCTTGAAAACTGAACAAGCAAAACGTAATCAATAAAGTTTTTAGTAGCTAACCTTGAGTTGGTGAACGAAACAAAATTTTGGACATCAAACATGATGCCAGCAAAACAATTTGAGCTAATCAAATTTCTTTTTATGGAGAGTTTGATCCTGGCTCA
>NZ_JBNNTW010000018.1:0-3883 GCF_050279145.1 Lysinibacillus sp. NPDC094177
TAATTGATGGAACGCCGTATGAGGGGAAACCCTCACGTACGGTGTGAATGGGGGGAAAAGCTGGAGATGATTTCAAAGGCTTACCTATCCATATCGAATAAATCCCAATATTTACTCGTTCAGTTGCTTGCCAAGAAATTTAAAAATATTTGTGTTGTAGGTGATTCAGACCAATCGATTTATCGTTGGCGTGGTGCAGATATTGGCAATATTCTTTCATTCGAAAAGGATTATCCAAATGCTAAGGCCATTATGCTTGAGCAAAATTATCGTTCAACAAAACGCATCCTACAAGCGGCAAATGACGTCATTCAAAATAATACAACACGTTATCCAAAAGAACTGCGTACAGAAAATGCAGAAGGTGAAAAAATCGTGTTGTACAAAGCGTATAACGAGCAAGAGGAAGCGCAATTCGTTGTACAAACAATCCAACAGCTTATTCAAAAAGAAGATCGTACATTTGATGACTTTGCGATACTATATCGTACAAATGCTCAGTCCCGTGTGATGGAGGAAGTGCTTGTTAAGTCCAATATGTCTTATCAAATAGTTGGTGGTACTAAGTTCTATGATCGTAAAGAGATTAAAGATTTACTTGCCTACTTGCGCCTTATTGCCAATAATGATGATGATTTATCACTCGCTCGTATTATTAATGAGCCAAAGCGTAGTATAGGTGCAACTTCCTTTGAAAAAATGGCTCGTTATGCGATTGAACAGGATCGCTCTATTTTTGATGCTATGAATGATCTTGTATTCATGGGTCTTTCAGGGAAGGCTGCTAATTCAGCTGAGCAATTTTATGCGATGATTAAAGGCTTTACAGAGATGCAAGAGTATTTATCGGTGACAGAAATTGTAGAGCAGGTCATTGACAAATCTGGTTATCGTGCAATGCTACAAAACGAAAAGACGATTGAAGCAGAAAGCCGCTTAGAAAATATTGAAGAGTTTTTATCAGTAACAAAGGCTTTTGAAGAGCGTAGTGATGATAAGAGCTTAATTGCCTTTTTAACAGATTTAGCTCTAATTGCAGATATTGATGCACTCGATAAAGAGGATGCATCGAAGGGCAACATTATTTTAATGACGATGCATGCCGCTAAGGGCTTAGAATTCCCTATCGTCTTTATCATTGGAATGGAGGAAAATATCTTCCCGCATTCTCGTTCACTTGATGATATGGATGAAATGGAAGAAGAACGTCGTTTAGCATATGTAGGTATAACACGTGCCGAGGAACGTTTATATTTAACGAGTGCACAAAGTCGTACGATTTTTGGTCGTTCTAGCTATAACAATGTCTCACGTTTCTTAGGTGAAATTTCAGAGGATATTACAGAATCAATATCCAAAGGTGGTTCGAAGCCTGAGGTTCCGTTTGCCTCTAGTAATCGTTCAACAGGCGGCTATCAGAAACGCACACTTGGAGCAATTCAGAACACACAGCCTGCAACAGCTCGTTTACAAACAACTGGTGGAGACCAATTCGGCTGGAAGGCTGGAGACAAAGCGTTCCATAAAAAATGGGGAACAGGTATGGTTGTTAGTGTAAAAGGTGAGGGTGATAGTACAGAGCTGGATATTGCCTTCCCACAACCTATCGGTATTAAGCGATTACTAGCACAATTTGCACCTATTGAAAAAGTGTAAGCGGAGGAACTTAAATGAACGAAATCGAACAGCGCATTGAGGAGTTAAATAAATTATTGCATGAATACGGTCATGCCTATTACGTGTTGGATAAACCTGTCGTAGCAGATAGTGTTTATGACCAATTATTACATGAACTTATTGCGTTAGAGGAAGCGAATCCGTCACTCATTCACCCAGATTCACCGACACAGCGTGTTGGCGGAGCAGTGGTGGAAGGCTTTAAAAAAGTGACTCACGATTACCCTATGCTAAGTCTATCAAACGCTTTTAATGAAGAAGACTTACGTGAATTTGACCGTAAAGTGCGTCAAGCAATCGGTGATAACTTTTCCTATGTTTGCGAGCTGAAAATTGATGGTCTTGCTATTTCTTTAAAATACGAAAATGGCGTCTTTGTACAAGGAGCAACACGAGGAGACGGTGTTGTAGGGGAAGATATTACAGCAAATTTAAAAACGATTCGAGCAATACCTCTTCGATTGAAGGATTCAATTACAATTGAAGTACGTGGTGAGGCGTATATGCCTAAAAAATCATTTGAAAAATTGAATGCCCTACGTGCTGAAAATGGAGAGGAATTGTTTGCTAATCCGCGCAATGCGGCTGCTGGATCTTTACGCCAGTTAGATCCTAAAATAGCGGCTAGTCGTCAGCTATCGACCTTTATTTATGCAATTGGGGGAGATGGTGAGGCATATGGTATTGACGGTCATGCCGAGATGCTCGATTATTTAGAGGGACTAGGTTTCCCGTCAAATAAAGAGCGTCAACGCTGCTCAACGATTGAAGAGGTACTAGTCTTTATAGAAAAATGGACTGAAAACCGTCCGAATTTAGCCTATGAAATTGATGGCATTGTTATTAAGGTGGACCGCTATGCACAACAGGATGAGCTCGGTTATACAGCAAAGAGTCCACGTTGGGCAATTGCCTATAAATTCCCTGCTGAGGAAGTAGTCACAACATTACTTGATATTGATTTAACGGTTGGGCGCACAGGGGTTGTTACACCAACTGCTATTCTATCGCCTGTTCAAGTGGCAGGTACGACAGTTCAACGTGCATCATTACACAATGAGGATTTGATTCGAGATAAAGATATTCGACTAGGAGATACAGTCATTATCCGAAAAGCCGGAGACATTATTCCTCAAGTTGTAGGTGTAATACTGGAGCAGCGCCCTGAGGACTCAGTTCCATATGTAATGCCTGAAAATTGCCCTGTTTGTGATAGCGAACTTATTCGTATTGAAGGAGAAGTGGCCTTACGTTGTGTAAATCCTGCATGTTTTGCGCAAATTGCGGAGAGCATTAAATATTTTGTATCGCGTAATGCAATGAATATTGAAGGTCTTGGTGATAAAGTCGTTGAGCAATTATTACGTGCAGATTTAATTCATGATATCTCTGATTTGTATCACTTAACTGTAGAACAGCTTGTCGAGCTTGAGCGTATGGGAGAAAAATCAGCATCGAATTTAGTCAATGCTATTCAGGCTTCCAAGGAAAATTCGATGGAGCGTCTACTAATTGGGTTAGGTATACGCCATGTTGGTGAAAAGGCAGCAAAAATCGTTTCAGAGGAGTTTGGAACGATTGAAGCGGTAATGGCAGCAACAGAGGAGCAACTAGTGGCGATTCATGAAATTGGCGATAAAATGGCTTCATCGCTTGTTGAGTATTTTTTAAATGAGGATGCACGTGCAGTCATTGATCGCCTTGCTGAAGTAGGTGTCAATATGACGTATAAAGGTAAAAAGGTAGAGGTTGTTGTAGGGGATAATCCTTTTGCAGGTAAAACAATCGTATTAACTGGTAAACTTGAGCAATTGACACGCAACGAAGCAAAGGCGAAAATAGAAGAGTTAGGTGGTATTGTTACAGGTAGTGTCAGTAAAAAAACTGATCTTGTCATTGCAGGAGTGGATGCGGGTTCTAAACTAGCAAAAGCTGAGCAGTTGGGCATTGAAGTTTGGAATGAAGACAGCCTAATCGAACAACTTAACCTCGTCTAATAATGGAAAATATCAGGCTCATCACCAAAAGTTGTGGATGACATTTGTTAAAATGTATACCTTATATAAGTTGATTGGAGTGGAGACTGGGCGCCTCCTTGGGGATCAGCGATAGAGGAACGAAGGCTAAAACCACCACGTCCTGTGATAACGACTTCGTGACCAACATCCTGCTGGCCCGAGACCCTGCAGCGCAGCGGGTGTTTTCT
>NZ_JBNNTW010000018.1:3979-71889 GCF_050279145.1 Lysinibacillus sp. NPDC094177
TTCTGTGCGAAAGCGAAGTGCTAACGTAGCGGCAGCAACAAATGTTTTCTGTGCGAAAGCGAAGTGCTAACGTAGCGGCAGCAACAAATGTTTTCTGTGCGAAAGCGAAGTGCTAACGTAGCGGCAGCAACAAATGTTTTCTGCGTGAAAGCGAAGCGGCAGCGATAAAAGCGCCTAGTCGGAACGGAAATCAACCACACGTTATGGTGATGATCCAATATTATAGTAAAGTAAGATGAATTGTCCTTTCCACGAGTATGAACAATTCGTCGAGCAGAAATTTAATTTCAGTAAAGGAGTCTTAAAATAATGAAGTCATTTCGACTCATTCCAGCAATTGTCGCTGCTGCAATGCTAGTCGGCTGTGTGCCTTCTAAAGAGAAGGAGACAGAGCTTACACAGGATACGCAACAGGAAAAAGCGGAAACAACAATTATTCCAAGCATACAAATTGATGATTCATACTATAGAACGCTAACACCTTATAAACAAAGTGCTAGCAGAGGATTAGTAGTTTCAAATATCTTTACGAAATATGATATGAAGGAAGTAGAAACAGGTTTAATGCGTCTTTCTCAAACTGAGTTTGACACAGAAAACTACTTCTTCCAAGAAGGGCAATATTTAGCGGAAAGTACAGTGTCAGATTGGCTTGCACGTAGTTCACAAAAGAAGGAGGGTTTAAATCCTCCAACGACGGACTCAATGCCTGCAGAAGAACGTGCAACAAAGGCTCCAATCTATTTATCACATATTGTTGAGCAAAATTATTTAACAAAAACTAGTGATAATAAAGTAAAATTAGGCGGTATATCGATAGGACTTGCCTTAAATTCTATTTATTACTATCAAAAAGAAAAGTATGGAGATTACTTTGAGCAACCAATTCCAGAGGCAAAACTTGTTGAGCAAGGAAAGAAGATGGCCGCTGAAATTGTGTCTCGCCTAAGAACTCGTGATGAATTGAAAGATATACCGATTGTAGTAGGCTTGTTTAAACAAAAGGCTCGCAATGACATTATTCCAGGAACGTATTTTAGTTATGGCGTAGCAAAAGCAGGACAAAACGACGTATCCGATTGGAAAGCTAATGATGAAGAATATGTACTGTTCCCAACGAGTGAATCACAGGATGTATACCGAGATGATAGCAATAACTTTAAGTACTTTAAACAAGATGTAGATAAATATTTTTCAAACTATACTAGTGTGATAGGAACAGGCTTTTATCAAAACAAAAAAATTCAAAAGCTAACGATTGAAATTCCAATCCAATTCTTTGGCAAGCTTGAAATTATAGGCTTTACACAATATTTAACAGGTGTTCTTATCAATCAATTTGATAACATCAATGTGGAAGTAAGTATTACATCGATTAACGGCCCAGAGGCATTAATCGTAAAGAATGCCAACGAAAAGGAACCATACGTCCATATCTATTAATTTATAGTCAGCCTCGTGCTGACTATTTTTTTTGTGGGAGAAAAATGAGATTCAATTATATTTGTTGGAAGAATCGAAGTGATGGATAGAAAAGCAAAAGCGACGGAAAGACTCCTCGGATCGACGTATACAAGAGCAAAAACGGATAGAGCCCTTAAATCGACTTATAAAAGAGAGTACAGCGACGCGATCCATGCTTCGCTCGCGAAAAGCGAAGTCTATATGAAGGATTCTAAAAACAGTCCCTAAAGACAACACTTCGTCATAGTAGTGAAAGTTTCTTTATTTTTGGTGAAAGTTGTGATTTTTAATATGAAAAATGTTATGATTATTTGCATGGTTAACTTTATTCAACCCTATTGTTATCGACTAAAACAATGAATTGAATGAGTATTCGGAGGTGTGAAAAATGGCAAAATTAACAAAAGAAGAAGTTAAGCACGTTGCAAATTTAGCACGTCTTGCAATTACGGAAGAGGAAGCAGAGAAATTTGCTGAACAGCTTGGTAAAATTACAGACTTCGCAGAGCAATTAAACGAGTTAGATACAACAAATGTTGAACCAACAACTCATGTTTTACCACTAGTAAACGTAATGCGTGAAGATGTGGCAACAAAAGGCTTAGACCGTGAAGTAATGATGTTAAACGTAAAAGAACAAGAAGATGGTCAAGTAAAAGTACCAGCTATCATGTAATACTAAAACATAGGAGGATTCCTCATGACGTTATTTGAACGTTCAGCAAAGGAGCTACAAGCTGACATTAAAGCGGGTAACCTAACAATTGCTGATTTAACAAAAGAAGCATACGAACGTGTGGCGAAGCTTGACGGCGATGTACAAGCTTTCCTTGCTTCAAACGAAGAAAAAGCAACTGCACAAGCAGCTGAAATGGACAAAGTGCCATTTGAAGAGCGTGGACCACTTTTTGGTCTTCCTATCGGTGTAAAAGACAACATCGTTACAGAAGGCTTAGAAACAACTTGTGCTTCTAAAATTCTAGAAGGCTTTATGCCAATTTACGATGCAACAGTAGTTAAAAAACTACGTGAAGCCGGTATGATCACTATCGGTAAATTAAACATGGACGAGTTTGCAATGGGTTCTTCGAATGAAAACTCATACTATAAAACAACAAAAAATCCATGGAACTTAAACCACGTACCAGGTGGATCTTCAGGTGCGTCTGCAGCAGCAGTAGCAGCAGGTGAAGTATCATTCTCACTTGGTTCTGATACGGGTGGTTCAATCCGTCAACCAGCAGCTTATTGCGGTGTTGTAGGGATGAAGCCTACATATGGACGTGTATCTCGCTTTGGTCTAGTGGCATTTGCATCTTCTTTAGATCAAATCGGACCAATTACACGTAATGTTGAAGATAACGCCCTTTTACTTGAAGCAATCGCAGGATTAGATGCAAACGATTCAACTTCTGCAGACGTAGAAGTACCAAACTACGCAGCAGCTCTTACAGGTGACGTAAAAGGCTTACGTATCGCTGTGCCAAAAGAATTCCTTGGTGAAGGTGTTGGTGAAGCAGCACGTCAATCAGTGCTTGATGCATTAGAGGTATTAAAAGGCTTAGGTGCTACAGTAGAAGAAGTATCACTTCCTCACTCGAAATATGCACTTGCAGCGTACTATATTCTTTCTTCTTCTGAAGCGTCTTCTAACCTTTCTCGTTTTGACGGTATCCGTTATGGTTTCCGCGCAGAAAACGTTAATAACTTAATGGACCTTTATAAAGAAACACGTGCACAAGGTTTTGGCGATGAAGTAAAACGTCGTATCATGCTTGGTACTTATTCACTAAGTGCAGGTACTTATGATGCTTACTACAAAAAAGCTCAACAAGCACGTACACTTATCAAAGCAGACTACGACAAAGTATTCGAAGACTTTGACGTAATCATTGGGCCAACTTCTCCTACACCAGCATTTAAAATTGGTGAAAACGTTGATGATCCAATGACGATGTATGCGAATGATATTTTAACGATTCCTATGAACTTAGCTGGTGTGCCAGCCATCTCAATCCCATGTGGTATTGAAAATGGTCTACCACTAGGCTTACAAATTATCGGTAAATATTTCGATGAAGCAACAATTTACCGTGTAGCTCATGCTTTTGAACAAGCAACGGAGTTCCATAAACAAGTTCCTCAAATTTGGGAGGGAAAATAACATGAACTTTGAAACAGTCATTGGTTTAGAAGTACACGTTGAGTTAAAAACGAACTCAAAAATCTTCTCACCAGCACCAGCTCACTTCGGTGCTGAACCAAATACAAATACTACAGTTATCGACCTAGGCTATCCTGGTGTCCTTCCTGTACTTAATAAAAATGTTGTAGATTTCGCAATGCGTGCAGCACTTGCACTTAACATGGAAATCGAGCAAGAAACAAAATTTGACCGTAAAAACTACTTCTATCCAGATAATCCGAAAGCTTATCAAATTTCTCAATTCGATAAACCAATCGGTAAAAACGGCTGGATTGATATCGAGGTTGACGGCTATACAAAACGTATCGGTATTACGCGTCTTCATATGGAAGAAGATGCAGGGAAGCTTTCTCACTCTGGTGACCACTCTTTAGTTGACTTTAACCGTCAAGGTACACCACTTGTAGAAATCGTTTCTGAGCCAGATATTCGTACAGCAAACGAAGCGTATGCTTACTTAGAAAAATTAAAATCAATTATCCAATATACAGATGTATCTGACTGTAAAATGGAAGAAGGTTCACTACGTTGTGACGCCAACATTTCAATTCGTCCATATGGTCAAGAAGAATTTGGTACAAAGACAGAGCTTAAAAACCTTAACTCTTTCAACTATGTTCGCCGTGGTATTGAGCACGAGGAATTACGCCAAGCTGATGTCCTTCTTTCAGGTGGGGTAATTGATCAAGAAACTCGTCGTTTCGATGAAAAAACAGGTAAAACAATTCTTATGCGTGTGAAAGAAGGAACAGATGATTACCGCTACTTCCCAGAGCCAGACTTAGTTCGTCTATCGATCTCTGATGAATGGTTAGAGCGAGTAAAATCAGAAATTCCTGAGCTTCCAGATGCTCGAAAAAAACGCTATGCTGATGAATTAGGCTTAACACCATATGATGCAGGAGTTCTTGTTATTTCAAAAGAAATCTCAGACTTCTTCGAGGCTATGGTAGTTAAAGGTGCAGATGCAAAGCTTTCAGCAAACTGGCTTATGGGTGATGTTTCTGCATACTTAAATGCAGAACAAAAAGACCTTAAAGATACTGCATTAACGCCAGAAAATCTTGCGGAAATGGTGAAATTAATCACTGACGGTACAATTTCTTCTAAAATCGGTAAAAAAGTATTTACTGAATTAGTAGAAAACGGCGGTTCAGCAGCAGAAATCGTTAAAGCAAAAGGTTTAGTTCAAATTTCTGATGAAGGTGCATTACTTGCTATCGTTACAGAAGTTCTAGACAACAATGCACAATCAATCGAAGACTTCAAAAACGGTAAGGATCGTGCTATCGGCTTCTTAGTTGGTCAAATTATGAAAGCAACTAAAGGTCAAGCGAACCCACCAATGGTCAATAAATTATTACAACAAGAAATTGCAAAACGTTAATTGCAATTAAACAGAAGGCCAAGAGAGCAAATTTGTTTTCTTGGCTTTTTATTTTTAAAAAGTAATACATACTAAAGGTACTATCCTTTTTGTTTGAGGTATCCATACAATTGTAAGATGAAGTGAATGCCCTGACGGTCCTGCACAGTACTTATGTCAACAAATTGAAGAGGTTTGTCAGTCGCTTGGACGATTAGGTAAGTGTTTTCTCAGCATTTGATGTGGGGTTATACTAAAAAATGGCTCATCACCAAAAGTTGTGGATGACATTTGTTTAGATTTATTTAGATTTATGCCTTTATATAAGTTGATTTCCGTTCCGACTGGACGCCCCCAGGAAAGCGCCCAGTCGGAACGGAAATCAACCACACGTTATAGTGATGAGCTAAAAAATACCAACTTAACACTTTATAGTTGTCTAAAAAGAGTATTCATAGCAAAATATAGAATAGAACATGATATAACTTTAGGAGGCCTATCAATGAAAACTGAACAACAATATTTCAATGATGCGATTTCGATTCAACAATACATGGAAAATATGACGACGTTAAAAGAGGAAAGCTTTCGTATTTATGATGGTTTCGAAGTGCCACTAAATGATGGTTTTATCGAACTACTAAAGGACAAGCAACCAAAAATTTTAACAATTACTGAGGATTGGTGCGGGGACGCAATGTTAAACAATCCAATTATTCGCCGAGTTGCAGAGGCAGCAGGATTAGAAATGTGCGCAGTACTACGTGATGCTGATACAGATTTAATTGATCGCTATTTAACAAACGGTGGTCGTGCAATTCCGGTTTATATTTTATTAGACGATGCTGGGCAGGTTGTTGGAAAATGGGGACCACGTGCACCAGAATTACAGGAACTAGTAGTGAGTAAACGAGCTACTTTACCTGATAAAGAAGATCCTACATTTGAAGATGCCCAAAAAGCGCTATATGCAGAAATTCGTGAAGAGAATATTACGAATAAATCATATTGGACATTTGTTTATGAGGATTTTAAAAAACAAGTAACAGCTGCATTGCGATAATTGTAAAGCACAAGGCTGCATGTCAGACAATGAGGACATGCCTTGCTTTTGTGGACTATTAGCAACGCAACATTTAAACGTATAATTCGTTTAAAAGAAATAGAATCTTATGAAGCAAAGAAGGTATGTTATGAAACGAGCAAGAATCATTTATAATCCTACATCTGGGCGTGAAGTGTTTAAAAAGCATCTACCAGAAGTATTGGCAAAATTAGAGGTAGCAGGCTATGAGACATCTTGTCACGCAACAACCTGTGAAGGCGATGCAATCATTGCAGCAAAAAATGCAGTTGAACGTGGCTTTGACATAATCATTGCAGTTGGTGGAGATGGCACATTAAATGAAGTTGTTTCAGGTGTGAGTTCATTTGAGAACCGCCCGAAAGTAGGTTTAATTCCAATGGGCACAACGAATGACTTTGCCCGTGCTGTGCATATTCCTCGAAATATTGAAGCTGCTGTTGAGATCATTATTAAAGGCGAAACGTTGCCGGTTGATGTTGGTTTATTAAATGGGGAACGCTATTTCATCAATATTGCCGCTGGCGGACGTATTACAGAGTTAACTTATGAAGTGCCAAGTAAAATGAAAACAATGCTTGGACAGCTAGCTTATTACTTAAAAGCAGTAGAAATGATCCCATCAATTAAAGCTTCCCACATGCGTATCGAATATGATGGTGAAGTGTTTGATGGGGATGCCATGATGTTTTTATGTGGCTTAACAAATTCAGTGGGTGGCTTTGAAAAGCTTGCACCTGACGCAAGTATTAGCGATGGCTACTTTACTTTATTAGTATTGAAAAAAGTAAGCCTGCCTGAATTTATTCAGCTTGCCGCAATGGCATTAAGAGGCGAGCATTTAAATGATGATCGTGTAATTTATAAAAAGGCAAGTGTCGTAAAAGTATCTACTGAAGACGAAATACATTTAAATTTAGATGGTGAGTATGGTGGGGATGCGCCTGCAACATTTGAAAACTTAAAGCGCCATATTGAAATTTTTGTTCCACTAGCAGATATTCGTGAGGAAGACCGTATGTAACGAACATTTAAACAGGGCTCTCTTTAATTTAGGAGGGTGCCCTGTTTAATTTTATGTGAAAGTATGTTTTATCGATTGGGTATTAAAGGATGAAATACTAATTAAAGGATATTTGTATCCTTTAATTGGTATTGTGAATGAAATAAGAAAAATGTTTGGCAAATGTGCGTATATTACTTGAACAAAATTTGAAACCTTTATAATAGGCCGAAATTTCGGTCCGTTATAAAGGTTTTTTTCGTTGCAATAGTGGAAAATGGGGTAGAGATAAGGGAAAGGAAGTGTGCCTTTGTATAAGTCACAGGAAAGAAAGCTCATTTGGCTAAGCTTTGGTGTTGCAATTATTATGCTACTTTCCATACTTGGAAGAGTATTTGGAGGTTAGGGGGGCAATGAAATGGTGAATGAATCAGCAGTCTTTTGGAGTAGAGCATTAACGGAGCTAACTTTATCGTTCCATATTATTTATGCAACGATTGGTGTTGGTGTCCCATTAATGATTATGATTGCACAATGGACTGGGTACAAAAAGAATGATGAGCATTATATTTTAATGGCAAGACGTTGGGCACGAGGCTTTGTTATTACTGTTGCAGTCGGAGTTGTAACAGGGACAGCAATTGGCTTACAGTTGTCTTTACTTTGGCCGAATTTTATGCAGCTTGCCGGTCAAACAATTGCATTACCACTTTTTATGGAAACGTTTGCATTTTTCTTTGAAGCCATCTTCCTAGGCATCTACCTATATACTTGGGATCGCTTCGATAGTCAGAAAAAGCATATGTTGCTGTTAATTCCAGTTGCTGTCGGTGCATCTATGTCAGCTGTGTTTATATCAATTGTTAATGCGTTTATGAATGCGCCACAAGGATTTGACATTGTAGACGGTCAGCTTGTGAATATTCAACCTTTTATAGCAATGTTTAATCCAGCAATGCCGACAAAGGTAGCACACGTTCTCGTAACAGCGTATATGACGTCCGCATTTGTGTTAGCATCTATTGCAGGATATCGTCTACTTAGAGGTTCTAAGCATGTATACCATAAAAAATCTTTATTACTACTTATGAAGATTGGTTTGATTTTCTCCATTGCATCAGCGATTATTGGAGACTTTTCAGGAAAGTATTTAGCAGAATATCAGCCAGAAAAACTAGCTGCAGCTGAGTGGCATTTTGAAACTGAAGACAAAGCTTCCCTTATACTGTTTGGTGTATTAGATGGAGAAGAAATAAAATATGCTATTAAAGTACCTTATGCTTTGAGTGTTTTAGCACATAATAATCCAAATGCAGAGGTAATTGGTTTAGATCAATTTGCTAAAGAAGATCGACCACCACTATATATTCATTACCTCTTTGATCTCATGGTGATGATTGGCATGTTCATGGCACTCGTTTCACTGCTTTACGTAACCGGGAAAGCACGTGATTGGCAGTTTATTCATTCACGTTGGTTTAGATGGATTGTTGTTGCAGGTGGACCACTTTCCATTATTGCAATTGAAGCAGGATGGTGGCTTGCTGAAGTGGGACGACAGCCTTGGATCTTATATGGATTAATGCGAACACCAGAAGGGGCCACAACGAGTGACCATGTGGATTTAATGATGCTACTGTTCACTGGTGTGTATGCCGTATTAGCAATAGGAAGTATGGTGGTTTTAGTTCGTATGTTCAAAAAGAATCCAATTGAGCGTGAAATAGAAGATCGCCATGCTGAAAAAGGCGGTGACATCTTATGACGTTAGAGATTTTAGGTATTTCAGTATTATGGATTTTCCTATTTGGCTATGTCATTGTAGCTTCAATCGATTTCGGTGCAGGCTTTTTTAATGCATACAGCCTACTCATCGGAAAAAATCACATTTTAACGAATATTATTAAGCGTTATTTATCGCCTGTTTGGGAAGTAACCAATGTCTTTTTAGTATTCTTCTTTGTTGGGATTGTTGGATTTTTCCCACAAACAGCTTTCTATTATGGAACGATTTTACTTGTCCCAGTTAGTATTTCGCTAGTGCTCCTTGCAATTCGAGGCTCCTACTATGCGTTTGAATCATATGGCACACGTGGACATATTGGTTACACGTTGACGTATGGTATAGCAGGCTTACTTATTCCAGCCTCACTTTCTGTTGTATTCGCGATTGCTGCTGGTGGCTATGTTGATATTGTTGGAGGGCAACCTGTCTTAAACTATTGGACATTGTATACGAGCCCATTTGCTTGGAGTATTGTCGTGTTGAGTATTGCAGCTGTACTTTATATTTCAGCCGTGTTTTTAACTTGGTATGCGCATAAAGCAAAGGATAGGGAAGCATCAAATTTAATGCGAAAATACGCACTTGTTTGGGCGATACCATTAATGGTGAGTGCGCTCGGTATTATGTACGAAATGAAATCCATCAACCCTGAAAGTTACAATCATATGGTTAATTTATGGTGGATGTTTGCCATATCAGCCGTGCTGTTTATTATTACTGTATTGTTAATATGGATGCGAAAAAATTACGGTCTTGCAGTTGGATTATTGATTGCCCAATTTGCAGTAGCATTCTTCGCATATGGGATCGCTCAATATCCTTATTTACTGTATCCGTATTTAACTATTTACGATAGCTTTACAAGTACACAAATGGCAATTGCACTCGTCATAGCATTTATTTTAGGACTGTGTCTACTTGTTCCATCACTATTCTTGTTGTTGAAATTATTCCTCTTCAACAAAAATTACGTGACAGGAAAAGAAGACAATCATGCATAGGAGGGATAAAACTATGGAAAGTTTTTTTATTTTTTATGCGCCATTTATAGTCGTCATCCTTGGATTAGTTGCTGCTTTCTGGTGGGCACCAAGAGATTACCACACAGTGAGGAAAGAGGAGAAGAGCCGCGAATAGCGGCTCTTTTTTCTACTCGTGTAAAGGGGAAGAAGTATCCGTTCGTTCAGTGCTCGAGTACGCGGAGCCGATCACTTTTTTGCATACCCGAGCAGTTCAGAACCAGACCTGATCACATTTTCGACAAGCCCGGGCAGTTAGTATGAAGCCTTGTTCTTTTTTCATCCGCCGCAACATGCTACAATAAAGAGATTGAAATGGAGGATGTACGAATGTCAGCACCCGTGAAAAAGAATGACCGACTAACAGTTTATATAGAAGATTTAACACATGATGGCAATGGCGTCGCAAAGGTAGATGGCTATCCATTATTTATCCAAGGTGCACTTCCTAATGAAACGGCGGAAGTACATGTTTTAAAAACGTTAAAAAATTATGGCTTTGCGAAGGTTGTAGAAATTCTTAAGCCATCACCCGATCGTGTAGATGCGCCTTGTGAATATTTCAAGCAATGTGGCGGCTGTCAATTACAGCACCTGTCTTATGAAGGGCAGTTAAAATGGAAAGAAAACATGGTGCGTAATGTCATGCAGCGCATTGGTAAAATTGATGCGCCTGTTCTGCCTGTGAAGGGTATGGAAGAGCCTTGGCATTACCGTAATAAAGCACAAATACCTTTCTCCTCAAATGAAGCAGGACAAGCAATTGCTGGTTTCTACAAAACGAAGTCCCATAGCATTGTGGATATGGAGCGTTGCTTAATTCAGACAGGGGAAGCGGACGCTATTCTTGCAGGCTTGAAAAAGGAACTAGCGACAATAGGTATTCGACCATATAACGAGTTAACAAATGAGGGAATGCTGCGCCACGTAGTTATTCGTAAAGCACGAGCAACTGGTGAAGTTATGGTTGTTTTCGTAACTAAAAAGAAAAAATTCCCGCAAAAAGAAGCCGCTGTTGGAACAATCCAGAAGCTTGTTCCGAATGTAACATCAATTATGCAAAACGTTAATAGCGACAAAACGAACGTTATTTTCGGTGATGAAACCGTGAACCTGTGGGGCAAGGACGTTATTATCGATACAATTGGCGACGTTCGCTTTGAAATTTCAGCCCGTTCATTTTATCAAGTAAACCCTGAGCAAACGGAAGTCCTATATAAACAAGCATTAGACTACGCTGACTTACAGGGTGATGAACGAGTAATTGATGCTTACTGTGGAATTGGTACCATCTCATTATTCCTTGCACAAAAAGCAAAGGCTGTTATGGGTGTTGAGATTGTTCCACAAGCTATCGAAGATGCTAAACGCAATGCAGCACTAAATGGCTTTACGAATACGTATTTCGAGGCCGGCCCAGCAGAGGAAGTTATTCCACGTTGGTATAAGGAAGGCAAAGAAGCAGACGTCCTAGTAGTTGACCCACCGCGCAAAGGCTGCGATGAGGCGCTTCTAAAAACAATTTTAGAGCAAAGTCCCAAGCGTGTTGTTTATGTGTCCTGTAATCCAGCTACACTAGCACGTGACCTCCGAATTTTGGAGGATGGGGGTTATCAAACACAGGAGATTCAACCTGTGGATATGTTCCCGCATTCGACACATTGCGAGGCAGTAGCGTGGTTGGAATTAGTATAAAGAAAAAGAACGAATTTCCGATTGTGGAATTCGTTCTTTTTTTTAGTAATAAAGGTGTTATTTGGCCAGGTTAGTAAAAAAATATAGTATCAACTATTAGTACCAGATGATAGAATTAATTGTCAGGATATTGTTATGAGGGCATTAATAATGTTAGGCACTCAAAAAATTAAAGAAATAACCATGGGGATTAGTGGATCACTCGTTCTTTAAACCGTTATATAGGAATTCATGAAAAAGATGACTTGAAAATAAATCACACAAAACGATTATATCGACACAGGCTGTTGCGCATATATTAACTGTAATTGTATTTAAATGGGAGAGAATAGGAATGTCAGAAGAAGGGTATCAAACTCGTAAGGAACGAAAAAAAGCGAAAAAAACAAACAAAAATAAACATAGAAGTATCGGTATACTGAAAAAGGGATCGTTATTTAAAAAAATGGTCATTGTCTGTTTGGTAGTCGGACTTGTTGCAACAGGAGTAGGAGCCATTACGATTGCTTCAATAATGAAGGGTACACCTACCTTAGATTCTGCTAAGCTAATGGATCCGCTTTCTACTAAATTTTATGATAAAGACGGAAACTTCCTTTATGAATACGGGAAGGAAAAACGGACAAAAATTACGTACGACCAAGTGCCAAAAGTGTTGGAAAATGCCTTTATTGCCACCGAGGATTCCCATTTTTACGAACATTTTGGGATCGACCTCAAACGGACAGCCAAGGCAATTTTTGTGAATGTAACCGGAGATTTCGGATCTCAGGGAGGTAGTACGATTACACAGCAAGTCATTAAAAATTCTTTCTTGTCACCAGAGAAAACACTGAAACGCAAAGTGCAAGAATGGGACTTAGCGTATCAGTTGGAAAAAAAATATTCTAAGCAGGACATTTTAATGATGTATTTAAATAAAATCTACCTTGGAAACCGCTCTTACGGAGTGGCTACGGCAGCAAAGAATTATTACGGAATTGAGTCCGATGATTTGAAAAAAATGACGCTTGCGCAGGCGGCGATGATAGCCGGACTGACACAGAGTCCGAACAATTATGATCCAACCATACCGGAAAACAAAGAAGCAGCCACGAAGCGCCGTCACATCGTATTAAGCTCGATGCTTCGAGATGGCTATATTACGGAAAAACAAATGAAGGAAGCAGAAAAAGTTCCTGTAACAGAGGGACTTGTAGCAAAAAATGCGCAGCAAAGTATGCCTTATGAAGCATTTTTGGATGCAGCTGTGAAAGAGGTAAAGGGAAAACTGAAGGATGTAGACATCAGCGAGGACGGATTGTCGATTTATACAACCCTGGATCCAAAAGCACAGGATTTCGCGGAAAAAATGATGAATACAAGTGAAATCATTGCCTATCCGGATGAGAATTTTCAGGGAGCCTTCGTTTTATTAGATACCATGACCGGTGAAGTCAGGGCAATCGGAAGTGGTCGAAATGACTATCAAGCCCAATTTTCAGGTCACAACTTTGCTGTCGATATCAGACGTCAACCAGGATCAATCTTTAAGCCTATATTTGATTATGGACCGGCGATTGAAAACTTAAAATGGTCCACTGCTCATTTGATTAACGACCATCAGACAACTTATTCAACGGGTGAGCCCATCTCCAACTGGGATCATCAATATCATGGAATGCTGACTATGCGGACGGCACTGCAATATTCATACAATATCCCGGCACTGCTCACATTGAGAGAAGTTGGGATGGATAAGGCTAAGAGTTTTGCAGAACAACTTGGCATTACATTTAAAAGTAATGAAGTATATGAATCATACTCGATCGGCAGCAATACCGTTAGTCCTTTAGACATAGCAGGGGGCTACAGTGCTTTTGGAAACAACGGATTATACAATAAACCACATTTCGTCCAAAAGGTTGTTTTCGCGGATGGCGCAGTCGTTAATTTTGGGGAGAAAACAAAACGTGTTATGCAGGATTACACTGCCTATATGGTAACTGATATGTTACGTACAGTCGTAAATACTGGGACAGGAACAACTGCAAATGTTCCCAGACTGGATGTTGCCGGGAAAACAGGTACAACCAATTTTGATGAAAAAACTCGAGCTAAATATGGATATCCAAACGTTGCTACAAATGATAGCTGGTTTGCAGGGTATACACCTCAATACACCATGGCTGTCTGGACGGGTTACGCTCAAAACGGGCAAGGTAACTATATGACTGGAAATACGACGAAAATCTCACAGTTAATGTTTAAAGCAATGATGGAAGCAATCGGAACGGATACAGCAAATTTTCAGCAACCAGAAAGTGTCTATAGAGTGAAAAATGAACTTTATATAAAAGGAATTGATTCTGCAGAAGAGCCACCTAAAAACAACAATGTAATAATTCATCCTAATAATGGCGGAAATAAAGAGAAGCTCAAAAAAGAGGAAAAGAAACTTAAAAAAGAAGAAGAGAAACATAGAAAAGAAGAAGAGAAACATAGAAAAGAAGAAGAGAAGCGTCGGAAAAAGGAAGAAGAAAAGGAACAAAAGCATGGTTAGACGAAAGAATGTCTTTTAACTTTTTGCCGATAGTAACTGCAAAATTTTCATCTTCACTTTCGTTCATTTTATCATTGAGCTGGGTTTTCTTCATAGGAGGTGCTCTTGTATTGGGGGTTACAATCTTAGGTGTGAATGTTAAAGATACTAAGATTCCGGCTTTGAAAAAATCGTAGTAGATATGTTTCCACATACCTGTTAAAACAATAAAAAAGGTTGACCTGTTCCCTATAACCAAGAGATTAGTTGGAGTTAGTTTAATAATAAAGAAATGATAAAAGAACGGATTTCCAGTAGTGGAATTCGTTCTTTTTCGTTATATAAAGGATTAAAGATATTTTCGAAGAAATTATATAATGAAGCATTTGTTAAAATTTTTTATGGAGGCGGACTATGGAGACGGAAATTATTATAACCGTAGTTATAATTTTAGGAATGGCAATCTTAATAGACAAAATATACGGGAAAATTAATATAGAAATTTATTCTCCTATTTGGGAGTATTTTTCTAAAGCACTTCTCTATGGGTTTATTGCTAGCATCACATTATTCTATGGAAAGGAATCGCTAAGAGATGTTAATGCACTAGAATGGGCTATCATTGCAGTTTCAGCAATAGAAGGAACAGGGAACTATATTAATTATGTAAAAGAATCAAAAAGGAGAAAAGAAGAAAAAAGAAAGACTTGAGGTAATCAAACTTAGATACATAATGAAAAATATTTCTTTAACTTAATAGAGTCGCTGATCAAAAAGGAATTGATGCTCTTTTTGTAAGTGAAAGTAGAAGATACAGTAAGTTGGTATTTCGCTAAAGCAGAGCAGAGTCATTTTTTAATTTAACCCACCATCACCAATGTGTCACATACAATCCACACATTGTAAATGCTGTGCATAGCTTGAACTAGCTGCCTAATCCTAATTTAAGCGTGTTTTTCAACGTATGATTTATTAGGGTGTGTCTTTGGTATATCTAATTAAATATTTGTTGAAACATAAAAAGCAGACGGTTTAGAAGTGCGATAATGCACCTCTAATTGGCCGTCTGCTTTTACTTTTATAACTTGAAAAGCGTATTGATCAATTTTATCCTCAAAAAAATTATCGCTGGGGTAATTTATGAAATATATTGTGAATCGTGAGCGTTAAGAAGGGAATGGTTTATAGGTAATGAAAAATCATGAGGTGAATAATTAAATGCGTATACAATTATTGATATATTGTTATATTTATTGTAAATAGTTATTGTGTAAAAGTGTTTTGATTGTCATTTTTTTGTGGTTGTGCGCGATAAATCTTATAAAATATAGTAGATTTTAAAGTTGACATATAAAAAATGTAATAATATAATTATTTCAAATAATTTAATAAACCTCACTTTTCTGATAGTGAGGTAGAGGCGCGACAGTTAACAGTACCTAATGGAGTCCGAGAAGATGAAGAAGTTAGGTAGAAGGAAGTGTCGCCGAAGTATGTGGTGAGTTCTCGCCATCATATACTGGGTCTGTAGCGAATAGTTGCAGGACTGTCTTCGTAAACTTACGTGTTTATGAAGTTGTGCTATCTCTGTTTAGACAAACAGTGGGAATTTTAAATGGTCGATTCATTTTAAGTTTCTAAAAATGAGTAGGTCATTTTTGTGTTAGACAGATTCTTTTGCACAAAGAGTCTGTTTTTTATTTGTCTATACATTTTGGAATTAGAGGTATTTTGGAGGGAATATTATGGAGAATACATCAACATTATATTATGAATTTTTACCGACTGACGGTCAAAAAGTAAACGTGAACCCAGATAAAACAGCATTACTAATAGTAGACATGCAACATCAGTTTATTAGCCGAGACGGATTAGACGCGCAGGTTGCAAGAGAAAAGGGCATGTTTGATCAGTGGGAATACTTTTTTGATCGTATCGACAATTTAACGATTCCGAACAATAAAAAGCTTTTAGATTTTTTCCGTACTAATAAATTAGAAGTAACATTTGGTCGCATTGCTTGCCATCATAAAGATGGACGAGATCGTTCTCCTGTACAACGCCGTCCAGGATGGAACAATATTTTATTGCCAATCGGTGACCCAGGAGCGGAGATGGTGGATGAATTAAAGCCTCTTGATGACGAAATTGTTGTAAATAAAACGACAGATAGCGTATTAAGTGGAACGAATTATGAATTTTTACTGCGTAATATGGGCATTGAAACAGTAGTTTGTACAGGTGTTGTAACAGATCAATGTGTTGCTTCAACAGTTCGAAGCTTAGCTGACGCAGGCTTTGAAGTTATTTTAGTTGAAGATGCATGTGCAGCTGCAACGCAACAGCTTCATGATGCTGAAATTATGATTATGAATCAAATTTATTGCCAAGTGATGAGTACAGATGAAGTAATTGATTTAGTAACGGAAGAACTATCAAAACACGAACCAATGAATGTGTGAGAGGAAATGGACTATGAGTCAAACACCAAATGATCATACACCACAGTTAAAACGTGTTTTAACATTAAAAGATTTAGTCATTTATGGTATTGCTTTTATGACACCGATTGCGCCAGCTTATATTTATGGCTTTGCAGCAGAGACTACAGGTGGGATGTTGCCATTAGCCTACTTGATTGCGATGGTTGCAATGATGTTTTCTGCATATAGTTACGGTCGAATGGCTGCTGTTTTTCCAAATGGAGGGTCAACTTATACATATACACAGCGTGCGATCAATCCGCATTTAGGTTTTTTTGCAGGTTGGGCAATGTTTATGGATTATGTCCTAGTGCCACTCATTGTATTTATGGTAGGTGCTTCATATGCGAATGCATTAATACCATCTGTTCCGTATTGGGTATGGGTGTTATTAATTGCAGGTATTATAACTACTGTAAATATTCTAGGTATTGGCATCGCAGCAAAAACAAATCAAATCCTCGTTATGTTTATGGGAATTGTAGTCGTTATTTTTGTTATTTTTTGTGTGAAGACAATTGTCGGTGGGGAAAGTGGTACGTCGCTCTTTACTGTTGTGCCGTTCTTCAACGATGAAAAATTCGTTATGTCTGCAATTATTTCTGGTGCAGCAATGGCCTGCTTCTCGTTTTTAGGGTTCGATTCGATTACTACTCTTTCAGAAGAGGCAGTTAATCCAAAAGATGATATTTGGAAGGCAGCTATTTTAGCTTGTTTAATCGGAGGACTTATTTTTATTGGGCAAGCGTATGTAGCTCAGCTCGTATGGCCTGATGTTACAAACTTTAGCTCAGCTGATACGGCTTTATTTGATATAGCTGAAAAAGCAGGTGGTGCAGTTCTTGCAACTCTTTATACGGTTGCGATTATTGTATCGACTGTGACAGCTGGTTTAACAGGACAAGCAAGTGCATCTCGTTTAATGTTTAGTATGGGTCGTGATGAGGTACTTTCGAAAAAGTTTTTCACACATTTACATCCAAAATATCAAACACCGGTATACAATATTTTATTGATGTGTGTGATTAGTGTTTTAGGAGCACTTTTTTTATCAGTAAATTTCGTAGCAGAATTAATGAACTTTGGAGGCCTGACTGGATTTATGTTTGTCAACTTGTCAGTGATCGTGTATTACTTCTTCCGTAAAAAAGAAAAGAAAATAATTCGATATTTATTAATTCCAGGGCTAGGATTTGGTATATGTTTCTACTTATTTATTAATTTATCACCGATGACATTGAAGATAGGCTTTATCTGGCTTGCAATCGGTTTTATCTATGCTTTCATTACGACGAAAGGCTTCAAAAAGAAACCACCAACTTTTACGGATTTATAAAATACCGAAAGAGCTTAGAGTGAATTTCTGAGATAAGTCAGTTATCTAGTATTGGTAATTTTTATCGATATTAGGTAGCTGATTTATTTTTATACAGGAATATCTGGGGATAGGTGTATTTTTTAATAAAAAATGATAAAACTTACTGTCAGAACAAACATCAATTAAATACAAAACTCTATATGACTTTTTCTAGTATTCTGTTGATTTAATTCTTCTTATTAGATGAATGTGAAAGAACATGTAGCCATTTGCTTTTCCTATAATCTGGGCAGAATAAGAGATGCCCTCTTTGTAAAATCATCAAACAGTATTTTCTTGTCCATTCCTTTAAATATACGGAAAAATTCTCTAATTTATCCGATATTCTTTAGAGAAAATTACCTACTATCGACAGAATTTGACAAAACATTTATAATTTAAATATAATATGTCAGCGTTATTTTAAAAAATTGAAAAAGGCAAACTTATCGAAAGGTAAGGACGCAAAGCTACGAGTCTAAAATTCTCTTGGATAATGATAGTCGGGTTGCCAAGATAATAAGTGATTTTTTGGCTATCCTAATAATGTTCAGGGATAGTTTTTTTTGTGGAAAAAAATTAAAAGGACTGATTCCAATCAGTTCGTAGCGACAGATGAGAAATGTATGTATTTAGTAATATTTATTACAAAAATGCTAACAGTTTTAAGAACGTTATAAAAAGGAGATTTGAGATGATAGTCGTTGATAAAGAGAAATATAAAATGGCAATTTATGAAGCAAAAAAAGAAGTACACGTCCAAATAATAGGGTTTATTAAAGCAGCTCTTGTAGAGGAGTATTTAAAAGATTTGGAAGAGACAGTGGCAAAAGTACAGAAAAATACATATACATTTGTTGTTGATGCAACATATCAATCACCTCTTCCTTCAAAGGTTTCGGCAGATCTAGGACAAACATTAATGTTTTATGCATCACTAGGCTTTAAAGATATATTTATTGTTAATCCAGCCTCTAAAATTGCATATGTGCAAGTGCGAAATGCTTTAGAGGGAGTTAATTTCCCAGGAACCGTAGTCGACAATGTTTCGCAATTACCAATGGGTTAATCTTTAAATAACTATAGTCACATTTTGAAAGAGGAATTTACGATGCATACAATTCAGGAATTATATACATATGAAATACTTACAAAAGACCAACCGGATTTAATTGAAAAGGCAGCAGAATGTTTAGCAAAAACATTTATTGGGGTAGATGTTGCTGGTAAATGGGTGCAAGAGCCAATTATCGGGTACGCCTTAAAACTACCTTACGAAGATTTCTATCAATTTACGAAGGAATATATTGAAGCAAATGTTCATCAAGGATACTGTGCTGTTGCACTAGATAAAGAGCAAAATGTTGTAGGCTCACTAGTTGGAGATACGAATGTCCTTGAAATTATCGAAGGGGATATGTTTGAAGGCACGTTTGCTGATATGAATATTGTTATGCGTGTATTAGAGGATATTGATGAACGTTTCCTAGGAGATTATAAAAAACGTTATGGAAAAGATATGGAAGATGGAGAAGTATTACATTTATTTTTATTAGGTGTAATTGCTGAGCATAATCGTCATGATATTGTACAAAGTTTAGGCGATGTATTAATAAAAAAAGCAACAGAAGAAGGCTTAAGATTAGTATTAGCTGAAGCGACAAATCCAAAGTCAATGCGTTTGCTGGAGAAGTATCATGGCCTGACAAAATACGTAAACGTAGAAGGGGACTATATTGTTCATAAATATGAAAGTAATGAAAATCTAAGCAGTATTCCATCGACTGTAGCAGATGGTATTTACATCATTGTAAGAGAACTATAAAATTTCATCACTCATACGTAAGTAGAATAGGAGAATTTTTTTCATGGAAGCTATTATGTTAGGGATTATTGTAGTTTTATTATGTACATCTTTGTATTTTGCTTACCGATATTTTTCACTTATACGTCATTCCCATATTAATAAAGAGGCACTAAATGGAATGAATGAATTATCAGCAGATCAAGTAAGTGAACAATTTAATAAATTCGCAAATAATGTGAATGAAAAAAGTAAAAATCTTTTAGAACATGGAGATTACGCAACTGAGAAGGCTGATACTGTAAGGGCCGCAATCGATGAAGTCGGTAAAGGATTAAACAAGCAACTAGTCGCTACTGAAGAGAGTGCTACTTCTATCGAAGACATCACAGTGGCTATTGAAGAGCTATCTATAAGATCTAACCAAATTTCAGAACAATCGAATACGACGTTAGAATTAACGCAAGAAGGTAATGAAAAGTTAAAAGATTCGTTGGTGAAAATGGAGCATTTTAATCAAACGATTAATACGACATTTGATGCAATCAATATACTTGGAGAAAAATCGTACGAAATTGGTAATATTGTTAAAGTAATTACAGGGATTTCAGAGCAAATAAATTTATTAGCATTGAACGCGGCTATCGAAGCAGCTCGTGCAGGAGAACACGGTAAAGGGTTTGCTGTAGTTGCTGATGAGGTTCGTAAATTGGCTGAACAATCGCGTCAGTCAGCTGATGAAGTTTCGAATATTGTAAAAAATATTCAAGAAGAGACGAACAAAGTTGTCATATCAATGAAGCAAGGAACAGAAGAGTTTGAACAAACAAATACTAAAATACTAGAAATCGAGAATATGTTCGAAAAAATTGTAGACACTACAAAAATTATTGCTGAAAATAATGCGGAATCATCTGCAAGCACAGAAGAATTATCTTCAAGTTCTCTGCAAATTATGGAAGCAATGAGGGATATTTCTTTCATTTCGCGAGAATCAGTAGAAATGTTTGAAGAGTTAGTTGGAATTAGCGATGATGAATTAAATACAATGCAAAAACTAGTTCAAGAAGCAGAGTATCTTGTAGATTTAAAAAATGATGCAGAAAAATTACTTTCTTCATTAAATCATGGTGTGGAAAGCTAAAGTGGTCGATCAAAAATAGGGTCACATTGTGAATGCAGTGCGTACTTGGCTGAATAAACCTAATTTAAGCGTGTTTTTGAACATCGCTTTTATTGGGTGTGTTTCTTTGGATTAGCTAACTTAATATTCGTTGAAATTAAAAAGCAGACGGTTTAGAAATGCGATATTGCATCTCTAATTGGCAGTCTGCTTTTACTGTTATTTTACAGTTCCACGATTAGCTAGTCTCACCACAGTATGAAGCGATAGCATGGTGGAGTTGGTATAATAGAAAAGCAGTTGATATAGAAAAAATCTATACCATCTGCTTTTTTGTTTATACCATTCAGGACCGATTTTCGTTAAAATAAACATTGCCGCTTTTCACAAATTATAAATGCCAAATGTACTTGTGTTGATAATAAGTTATTGAGCATGATATAAGTGTAAAAGAAGTGGAATATTTGGCTTTATATTTTTTAACTGAGAGTTTGAAGTTGTATCCATAGTGAGAGGATTTGAGTTTAAAATGATAGATAATTTTTGGCGTGATTTACCACGACCATTTTTTGTACTTGCACCAATGGAAGATGTGACAGATGTTGTATTTCGTCACGTAGTTAGTGAAGCCGGTCGACCGGATGTATTTTTCACAGAGTTTACAAACTCGGATAGCTATTGTCATCCAGAGGGCATGAAAAGTGTGCGTGGCCGTTTGATTTTTACAGAAGATGAACAGCCAATGGTGGCACATATTTGGGGGGACAATCCCGAATATTTCCGTCAAATGAGTATTGGCATGGCAGAACTAGGATTTAAAGGCATCGATATTAATATGGGCTGCCCTGTTCCGAATGTGGCATCGAGAGGGAAAGGTAGTGGCCTTATACTGCGTCCAGACGTTGCGGCAGAACTTATTCAAGCAGCAAAAGCGGGAGGACTGCCTGTCAGCGTGAAAACACGACTTGGCTATACGGATGTAAATGAGTGGAAGGAGTGGCTAATGCATATTTTAAAACAGGATATTGCGAACCTTTCTATTCATTTACGTACAAGAAAGGAAATGAGCCAAGTAGATGCGCATTGGGAGTTAATTCCGGAAATCAAAAAATTACGTGACCGTATTGCACCAAATACGCTACTAACAATCAATGGAGACATTCCTGATCGTCAAACTGGGCTGCAGCTTGCTGAACAATATGGTATTGATGGCGTTATGATCGGGCGAGGTATTTTTAAAAATCCTTTTGCTTTTGAAAAGGAGCCAAAAGAGCATAGCAGTAAAGAGTACCTTGATCTTTTAAGACTGCAGCTTGATCTTCAAGATCAATATGCGGAAGCACTGCCACGTTCAATCTCTGGGCTTCATCGCTTTTTCAAAATTTATGTTAAAGGATTCCGTGGAGCTGGTGAATTAAGAAATCAATTGATGAACACGAAATCAACAGATGAAGTGCGTGCATTGCTTGATAACTTTGGATCAAACAATGTTGATTAAGATGTACCATTGATATCAAAGAGGGGCAAAGAACCCCTCTTTTTTGTTGCCTAATACAGTTCTAACCTTGATGTAAAAGTTGAGATGCGACGGGTAGAAAATCGTGTCCTTTATTCCTTTTAATTTTTATTTGACCACAATGGTCATTTTTTGTTAAATTGGATATGACCACATCGGTCATTAAAGAAAGGAGATAATTATCATTAATTCCATATTTAACAGCCTAAAAACAGAAAAACAAGAGCGTATTATTAATGCCGCCATAAAAGAATTTGTGCAAAGTGGTTTTGACAAAGCTTCAACAAATGAAATTGTAAAAGAGGCAAGAATCTCTAAAGGTTCATTATTTAATTATTTTAATAGTAAGAAAGATCTTTATTTATATTTAATTGAATACTCTATTCAAGTCATTGAGAAAATATATGAGCATATAGATTTGAATGAAACGGATATATTTATAAGAATTGAGAAATTAGGATTAAAAAAATTGCATATACAAAGAAAATTCCCCCAGGTATTTGATTTTCTTTTTTCTTCAGTCCATGAGGAATCTGATGAAGTGAAGGAGGAGATTAAACAAAAAGTTAATTCTATTTTCGAAGAGGGAGTTACAAAAATATATGAGAATATAGACTACTCTAAATTTCGTGAGGACATCGATATTCAAAAAGCGATTGATATTCTTAATTGGACAATGTTCGGATTTGGGGAGAAAGTAATTAATCAATTAAACAGCTTTGAAGGAGTTAAGGAGGAGTATCTCGAAGAATGGGTAAAATATTCTGAAATTTTGAAATATAGTTTTTACAAATAAGGGGGATCAATCATGAACGTGTTGGAAGTTAGAAATTTAACGAAGAAGTTTGGGAAGTTTACAGCTTTAGACGGTGTTAATTTTGAGGTACGGAGTGGGGAGGTTTTTGGATTCATTGGTCCTAATGGGGCTGGTAAATCAACGACGATAGGGGTATTACTTGGTATTTTAAAGGCAACTGATGGAGAAGTTAAATTATTTGGTAAAGATGCTTGGAATGAAGCAGTGGAAATCCACAAGAGATTGGCTTATGTACCGGGTGATGTCAATTTATGGCCCAATTTAACAGGAGGAGAGGTAATTGATTTATTTGTTAAATTACGGGGAACCAATAATAAAAGTAAAAGAGAAGTATTAATAAAAAAATTTGATTTAGATCCAACAAAGAAATGCCGAACGTATTCTAAGGGAAACCGACAAAAGGTTGCATTAATAGCGGCATTTTCATCAGAGGCAGATTTGTATATTTTAGATGAACCAACCTCGGGCCTTGATCCGCTGATGGAGCAAGTTTTTCAAGAGTGTGTCATGGAGATTAAAAATAAAGGAAAAAGTGTGCTTCTTTCAAGTCATATCCTTTCTGAAGTAGAAAAATTGTGTGATAGAGTGGGAATCATTCGACAAGGTAAAATAATAGAAACTGGATCGTTAAATGAACTTCGTCACTTAACAAGAACACATATCCTTGTTGAGACAAAGAAACCCATTTCATCATTAAGTAAGTTACAAGGAATACATGATATAAAAGAAACTAATCAAGGTTTGACCTTTCAAGTTGATACGGAAGAACTGGACAGTGCCATCAGACATATTAGTCAATTTGGAATTGTAAAGTTGGAAAGTGCACCACCAACTCTTGAAGATTTATTTATGCGTCACTATGAGAGCAAAAATAATGCAGAAGGGAAAGAAACAGGAGGTGTCCATTAATGGATCAAAATAAATTTGCCAATACAGGTCGACTATCTCGATTAATTTTCCGTCTAGATAGAACAAGAGTTTCATTATGGATAGCTGGAATAATGTTGTTCACATTAATCGTACCTCCTGCTTTTGAAAATTTATATAAAACGCAACAGGATAGAGATGCCGTTACTGAAACAATGGCCAATCCCGCAATAACGGCAATGGTAGGGACTGGTGATCTGAAAAATTATACTATTGGTGCAATGACAGCCCATCAAATGCTCTTAATAACTGCGGTAATTGTTGGTTTAATGGCTATTTTACTTGTCACACGGCATACAAGAGCAGATGAAGAAGACGGTCTCATTGAAATGATTCGTTCTTTACCATCAGGGCGCCTTTCTTACTTAAGTGCATCATTTATTGTAGCAAGTGGTACATTTATTGTTTTAGCATTATTTATAGGTTTTGGATTATTTGTACTAGGAATTGAAAGTATGGATTTAGAAGGATCCTTACTTTATGGTGCTGCGTTAGGCGGAACGGGGTTCATTTTTGTAGGAGTGACAGCGATTTTTGCCCAACTTTCAGAAAGTTCCCGAGGTACGATTGGATGGTCGGTTGCAGTACTACTTCTTGCTTATCTTTCTCGAGCAATCACTGATATAAGTAATGAAGAATTATCATGGCTTTCTCCATTAGGATGGGTATCGAAAGCAGAAGTATATTCATCTAATAATTGGGGGCCAATATTATTAATGCTGGCTTTTACTATCCTATTATTTATAATTGCAATTTACCTAAATAGTATTCGCGATTTAGAACAAGGGTTCATAGCATCCAAACCAGGGAAAAGTAATGCATCTCGCCTTTTACAAAGCCCAATTGGTCTAGCATTTCGATTACAGCGAACAGGCTTTATTGCATGGGCAATTGGCTTATTTATACTTGGAGCATCTTATGGATCTATATTTGGTGATTTGGAATCCTTTTTTAAAGGAAATGAAATGTATCAACAATTGTTGCAGCAAGCAGAAGGTGCTTCCTTAGTTGAACAATTTATTCCGACATTAATGATAATTCTTTCCTTAATAGCAACAATTCCTCCTATTTTGGCTATGAATAAACTACGTGCTGAAGAAAAAAAGGGGCGACTGGAGCATTTATTAGGTAGGGCTGTATCGAGGACTAAGCTAATGGGATCATACTTAATACTAGCAATTGTGAATAGTTTTGTGATGATTTCCCTTACCGCAATTGGTCTATGGGCAGCTGGTACAGCAGTTGTAGAACATGGTCTTGAATTCAGCATGGTTTATAGCTCAGCTCTTGTATTTTACCCGGCAATACTTGTCATGATTGGTATCACTGCAGTACTTAATGGGTTTTTACCAAGGCTTACCTATTTGATTTGGTTTTATTTTATGTATTCATTTATTGTCCTATATTTAGGAAACTTGATTCAATTTCCGAGTTGGTTAGGGAAGCTATCTCCATTTGGTCATGTTCCACATGTACCTATAGAGGAGGCAACCTTTATGCCGTTATTCCTATTAAGTGCAATTGGGGTAGGATTAATGATAATCAGCTTTATTGGTTTTCGGAAGCGTGATATTAAAAATTAGCATTACAAAACACAATTCGATGTTCATGCCAAACCACTTTATTGTCTAACTTTTAGGGGTGATCTCAATTTACCTTCGATATTTTTTATCTCTTTTCTTAAAAATACATTGCTTTTTCAATAATAATCTTATAGAATGTAGAACGATATAAATGAACGAAATAAATTTCCTTTAATACGGTCCAGAGAGGCTGAAAAGGGCTACATGATATTTTTAAAGCTAACAATATCTTTGTTTTCGCATGCCCTTTTGTCCTCTGTGACAGAAGGGCTTTTATTTTGCTAATTATACCTCTTTTAAAGGGAGTCCCGTGAGGCTTCAAAAGAGAATGGAAAAGAATTGAATAATCCATTCCCTCAAATAGGCTAAAAGAGATCTTTAACAATGAAAACTGGAGGATAGTAAGAATGGATTATCGTAAGAAAACAGTGGTAGCTTCAGTAGCTGGTTTAACGTTGGAAGGAATGGACATTATGTTTATTTCCTTTGCGATGACAATGATTATTTCGGAATTTAACATTGATCTCGCAACGGGTGGTTTGATATCTTCTATAACGAATATTGGCATGCTGTTGGGTGGTATTATTTTCGGGGTTTTAGCTGATAAGTATGGGCGGGTAAAAGTGTTTACTTATACCGTCTTGTTGTTTGCAATTGGTACAGCTTTAACTGGATTAGCAACAAATATTGAACAAATTTATATTTATAGATTTATTGCAGGTCTTGGTGCAGGGGGCGAATACGGCATTGGTATGGCGCTTGTTGCTGAGGCTTGGCCGAAGAATAAGCAAGGAAGAGCCTCTTCATATGTTAGTGTAGGTGCTCAATACGGAGTTATTTTAGCAGCATTACTAAGTGCCGTTATTCTTCCTACTTTAGGATGGAGAGCTTTATTCTTTGTTGGTGTGGTACCTGTAATTTTTGCTTTTATTGTACGAAAAAATCTTGAGGAATCACCAGAGTGGTTGGCTGCTCAGAAGAATAAAAAAATCGATAAGCAACATGAAAAAGGTAAGCTGGCACAACTATTTAAAACGCCGAGAACATCGATGACGACCATCACATTAATCGTTATGGCAACAGTTCAAATTGCTGGTTACAACGGCTTAATGATTTGGTTGCCGTCAATGTTGCAAAAATCTCAAGGTCTTTCCGTTTCAAGCTCGGCACTTTGGACAATTAGCACAGCAGTAGGCATGATTATCGGGATGCTAACATTTGGACGATTTATGGACCGATTTGGCGCAAAGCGTGCATTTGGTTTCTTTTTACTTGCTTCCGCATGTGCTGTGTTTTTATACTCTTATGCCACAGGAAGTGTCGCAATTTTAATCGGTGGCGCGATTGTCGGCTTCTTCTCAAACGGCATGTTCGCAGGGTATGGAGCTTTAATTAGTAGCTTCTATCCGGTGCAAATCCGAAGTACAGCAACAAACACGATTTTTAACTTCGGTAGAGCAATTGGAGGATTTTCACCGATCTTTGTCGGCTATATTCTTCAAAGTTATGATATGACGGTCGTAATGATCTACTTAGCTGCCTTATATTGCATTTCCTTTATCGTTATGCTAACTCTAAAAGGGGCAAGCAAGGCTCTACAACCAGTTGAAATTAATTAAATCAATTATGCCTGGCATAATTGCGTTCGGAATCGGCTTTGTGCTTAGGCCTGCGTGAGGGCCGACAAGATGTCGGTCATTTCGGTAATGCCACAGGACGTGGCGTTTTTACCGATGCAGGTCAGTTAGCCGTTATCGCATGGGTGCGATGATTTTAGGCTAACATCCTCTAAGAACTCCTTTTCGATTCCGTGACATCCGCCGGAGGCTTTAGGCCAACAGATGTTTTTTGTGCGAAAGCGCAGTGCTAACGTAGCGTCAGCAAAAGGGGTTCATTCTGTGCGAAAGCGTAGCGACAGGTACAGATGTTTGGACACCCGCTGAAAGATGTTAAAGCATGAAAGAACGAATTCCAATTTAAAAAAGGGATTCGTTCTTTTTGAAATTTATTATTATAATAAACCTTTTGAACGTTTTTCAGCCATTTCTACGAGGCGTTTTGTGATTTCTCCTCCGACTGAACCGTTTGCACGAGAAGAGGCTTCTGGCCCTAATTGTACATTAAATTCTTGTGCGATTTCATATTTCAATTGATCAACAGCTTCATGTACACCAGGAACTAGAAGCTTATTTGAACTACGATTAGCCATTTATCTCACCTCCTTGAGATTAGAATGGTCGAGAGTTAGCTAATCATACATGTTAAAAAGTAAAATGCACATTCTAAATACTATAGAAAGTAACTTTTGGAAAGCTAGCTAAAATTGTGTATGTCTCTGCTATAATAAAGTATGCTTCAGTTTCGAGGATAGGATTGTTAGAAGCGCTTTTACAGTCAAAATGGAGGTTTTTTAAATGACGAACAATGATATATTAATTCGTTTAAGATATGCACTAGATATCAAAAATAAAGATATGGTTGAAATTTTTAAGTTAGGCGGCATGGACTTTACGAAGGAAGAAGTATTGAACATGCTTATTAAAGTTAATGATGAGGAAGAAGCACCAGAAGAATACATCAAATGTAATAATAAAATGGTAGAGGCATTTTTAAATGGATTTATTACATTTAAACGAGGGTCGCAAAAGCCTAAGTCTGGTCAGCTAGAAGGACCACTACCTGTTTCTGGGAAAGAAAGCCCTAATAATATGTTATTAAAGAAAGTGAAGATTGCGTTAGCCTTAACGAGTGAGGAAATGCTCGATATTTTATATGACGGAGGCGTTAGCGTTTCGAAAGGCGAATTAGGTGCCATTTTAAGAAGTCCAAGTCATCGTAATTATAAAGAATGTGGCGATCGCTTTGTGAGAAATTTTTTAAGAGGGCTGACATATAAATATAGAGAAGAGTAAAATGGCTCAATATTAAAGTCTGTTCCTTATTAAAAAGAAGCGTTAAGTCAAGGCGCTATAATAAACGTTCTTTCCTGAATAATCAAGTGGGAATTTTAGTAAACATCCAATATATTAATGATTAACAAAGCAGCTGCGAATTTGTAGCTGCTTTTTTTTGAAATCCTTACGTAAATACCTTTGTTGTGATGAAAATTTTCTATAAAAAGCATTTTTTTCTTAGTTAAATCTAATTGACAACTTGTGGCGAAATTGTGTACACTAATATTGACATAAAGTTGTCACAAAGATGGAAAATAAATGTTCACGAACAGAGGGGTGCTTTTATGTTTGGTTTAGACATTTTATTAGTTGCTATCGCATGTGTTACTATCCCACTTGTTGTTGCTTCAGTTATGTTAGATATTTTTTATGCAGAAAAGAAAAAAGTTCGTTTTTCATTACGCCGTACATCTATGTGGTATTCATGCATGTTTGCTTTATCATTCATACCGTCAGTTTTAGTCATGGTACTAAATAGATAACGATCTTTAATATGAATAATCATTTAGGGGTAATTGATTATTTAAAATTATAGTAGCAGCTACAATATTACGTTGTAGCTGTTTTTAACTTCTTTCAGCAAATGTTTTATGTAACGTAAGTGAAACGGTAGCTACAAAAGTCTTTTGACCGAAAGCGTAGCGACTGGTACAGAAGTCTCCCCTCAATAGGTGGTGAGATAAACGCGGGTTTAAGTTACTTTTCAGTGGGTGAACAAACATCTGCTGAAAAGAGGAACTCAGGCTAAGAACTTCACATCCTGTGAAAACGCCTGAGTGACCGACGTCGTGTTGGCCTAAAGTTTCCGGCGGATGTCTCTGAAGAGTATTATGGATGAGCTGAGAAAATTATGTAATAGTACTCATTTTATAATATTAAAATTGTAAAAAATATGTGTATTTTTATCTAGTGACATTGACTACTTTTACCCATTATGTTAATTTTGTGAGGGAAAAGATGGGTAAATCTACTGTTAGGTAGAGACGCGAAGTTATAGGTCTAAGGTAGTGTATGCTATGCTGGCTAAGCAGGAGTACTAGTCAAGTACATATATTGCTAGTTATATTCTTTGATGCCTGTTTCTTTTGAAATAGGTTATTTTTTTGCCAAAAATACGATAAAGGAGGAAGTAATAATCATGAAGTTGTTGAAAAATGTTCCATTAAAATACAAACTTTTACTAACGGTTTCTATTATTGTTTTGCTTCTAATTGCTATTATTACTACGCAAAGTATTAGAGAATTAAACAATCGAATGTCTGGTGATTTAGAACAAGAGTTAAAAAGTGTTGGTTTATTGACAGCTATGAATCTTGATAGTGATGATATTAAAGATTTATTGACTGAAAAGGGAGAGACTAATGCTATATTTAAGAAAGTTCAAAAACAACTCGATAAGATTAAAGAAGAACAAGGAATTATGAGGTGGAGCTATATTTGGGATGTGCAGGATGCAAGTGGTATTAAACCGATAGGCTATACATCTAATTTGAACGATATAAATGAAGCTGGTGAAGTCGATACTGATTTAGCAGATGAACATGTGAAAACAGCTAATTTGGCAATTGAGAATAATAGTACTGAGGTAACCGATATTTACCAAGACCCTTATGGTTCATGGCGAACTGTATTTAGCCCAATTAAAGATGACAATGGAAAGCTCATTGCATTATTAGGTATTGATTATTCTGCGGACTACATAAATACGATCATTAAAACCAGTGTTATAAAACAGATTGTTATAGCTGTTATTGGAATTTTAATTTTATTAGTTTTACTTTACATAGTTATTGATCGTCTATTAAAACCACTTAAGAAAGTAGTAAATGCTGCAAATCAAGTAGCGAATGGGGAATTAGTAAATGTGGATTTAGAAATAACGAAGGACGAAATCGGAAGTTTATCTGAATCTATTAATACGATGGTTTCAAGTTTACAACATATCATTTTAAATATTAGAAATACATCTGATAATGTATCTTCAGCAGCTAACCAGCTAACTGTTAATGCAGCACAGACATATAATAGTGCAACAAATATTGCTCAAGACATGGGGCAAATCACGCAAAATTCTGAGGCTTCAATGGTTATGACTGAGGAAACAGCTGCTGCTATGGAGGAAACAGCGACAGGCATCCAGCAAATTGCTGACTCTGCTAATACAGCTGCTGAATCATCTATTTCTGCTTCTCAAGCTTCAGAACGTGGAAACCATATTGTTCAGAAAGTCATTGCACAAATGGAATTGATTAATGATTCTGTTGAACAAATAGGGACAACGATAAACGGATTACATATCAATACGAAAAAAATTAGCGATATTGTAAGTCTTATTACAGCAATAGCCGATCAAACAAACCTACTAGCATTAAATGCGGCAATTGAAGCTGCTAGAGCAGGAGAGCACGGGAAAGGCTTCGCTGTTGTCGCTGACGAGGTTAGACGATTAGCGGAACAATCATCACAATCTGCAACGGAAATATACAATTTAATTAGTACAGTCCAAGCTGATTCTAACGCTTCTATCGCTGTAATGGAAAAAGGTAAAGAAGATGTAAAGGCTGGTATGGAGTTTACAAATGAAGTAGGGGAAATCTTTAAAGAAATACTCGCTTCATCAGAAGAAGTTGCAAGTCAGATTCGTGAAATTTCGGCTGCATCTCAACAAATTTCTGCTTCTTCGGAGGAAGTTGCAGCATCTGTCAATAATATTAAGCAATCTACGGAGCAGTCATCTGAATTTTCGTCTAATGTGTCAAATGCAACTCAAGAGCAATTGACAACTATGCAAGAGGTGAAAGAGGCATCGTATTCATTAGGAAACACTGCAGAAGAATTGCAGGTACTTGTAGCAAAATTCAAATTGGAGAATGAATGATGTGTTGATTTTTCACGGAGTTACGAGGAAATTGAAGACAAAGTGAAATCAACTTTTATTTATCGATTTGTATTATTTTACATTTATTCTTTTGTAGACAAGATGAAACGAGAGCATTGAATTTCAATGTTCTCGTTTTTTTTTGTGCTGAAAAAATGACACTTAAAAATGATTAGTTATAGCTAGTTTATGTAAGAAAATTCTATTTATTGGTAAATAATGACATTGTACTGGTGGGATATTGTATAATTTATAGTTACAAATATTCTTATTTTGGAGTAAATATTCACGTGGAAAATGAAATAAAAAAATAATTATAAGGAGTTCATCGATGCGAAATAGCTTAAAAATCAAAATGTTAATGGTATTTTCAATTTTACTTGTTATATCATGTTTACTGATTAGTTTTCTTATTTATCGTTCTTCGTTGAATCTAGTGAAAGAGACAGTTGGTCTGCAAAACTTAAATATGATTGATCGGGCAATCTCCAAAGTAGATGTTAAAGGCTTTCAAAGATTTGAAATTGGAGCAAAAAAAGATGACAATTATTATAAATTGCAAAAAGAATTAAGCTCTGTTAAAAAGCTTTATAAGGTATCCAGTTTGTATACGATGACTCGGATAAAAAATGGTAAGGGATATGACTACTATTATATGGTAGATAGCGAACCGAAAAAGGATTCAACGATTGGTGTTAAAGAGGAATCACCCGAATCATATCCTAAAATTAAGCAAGTATTTGAAACAGGTAAAGTACAATTTCAACTATCAAATGATCCACAATACGGAGCTGTGCTTGCTATCTATGCACCGATAAAAAATACTGCTGGAGAAGTTATAGGATTATTAGGGGCAGACTTAGATGCTACAGAAGTATATGCGGACATGAATGCTAATCAAAAGAAAATTATATTGATTACGCTAATTGTTTTAATAGTAGGAATCTGTATCGTTTATTTCTTCACAAATTATTTAACGAAACCATTAAGAAAACTAACATCACAAGTAAAACAAGTTGGCAATGGTGATTTAACCGTAAAAATAGAAACAGATCGAAAAGATGAAATAGGTGTTTTAACAAATGCATTTCAACAAATGGTACTAGATTTACAAAATATTATCATTGGAATCAATTCTAATTCTAAACAGCTAATCGAAACGACTAACGGAGTGGCAAAAAGTAGTGAAAAGGCAACTGAAGCGATTAGTCATATTTCGGCCTCCATCCAGGAAGTGTCGGCTGGAGCGCATGCACAGTATAAAAGCTCAGAGGAAAGCTCTGCGACATTAGAGCAAATGTCAGAGGGCATTCAACAAATTGCCGAGGCTTCTTCAAATGTATCTCAATTATCATCTATTAGCTTACAAAATGTAGAGCTTGGAAATGGAAACATTGAAAAAGTGATTCATCAAATGAATATTATTAATGAATCAGTTCAATTATCCGCACATGCAATAAAAAAACTAGAGAGTCAATCAAATGAAGTATCACTTATTATTAATATGATTCGTGATATTGCTTCACAAACGAATCTACTTGCATTAAATGCTGCGATTGAAGCAGCTAGAGCTGGTGAATCTGGAAAGGGCTTTGCCGTAGTAGCTGAAGAAGTAAGAAAGCTTGCTGAGCAGTCAGAAAAATCGGCAAATAGCATATCAGATTTGATTTCTAAAATAAATGAGGATACGAGCTTAACGGTGCAAACTATGAATGTTGTAACAGAAAATGTAGAAGATGGTTTACAAACTGTTGAAGAAGCTGGGAAATCATTTGAAAGTATTCTTCAATCTATTCAGGGCGTAGTATCTCATACAAAACAAGTTTCTGTAACTTCAGAAGAAATGTCTGCATTTTCTGAGGAGATTACAGCAGGAGTTTTGGAAACAACGATGCTTGCTAATAAGGCTGCAAAGGCAACAGAAAGTGTTGTAGAACGTACGATGGAACAAGAAAGCTACAATCAAGATATTCTCCATTCTATTTTAATACTGAACAAAATGGCAGAAGAACTTGAAAAATCCGTTTCAAAGTTTGATGTAGATGCTAAAAACGAAGATAATTCCCATAGAAATTAAGAATGAAAAGATAATCGTTAGAATAAAATTTCTATTAATAAGGATGAAATAATCCTATCGATTATCTTTTTGAGGGTGGGATATGGATGAAGACCTTTTTTCTTTTATGTCTAGGGATAATCTATTTATTACTAGCAAATTCAGTCGAAACGGCTATATTTAGTAAGGTATATTCTTTAATTGGTCTAGGGCTATTAATAGCAGGTGTTATTCGGTATGTGAAAGAGCGATATATCTATATCAATGAATTAAATGAATTGAAAGAGGCAAGTGAAGAAGAGCTTTTGGCTATCCCTCATACACATTGCATCATCTCAAATGATTGTTTAAGTGCTTTATTATTAAATGAACCTTCTAATACACTTTTCCTTGTAAGTCGAGAAGATTTAGAAGAGGAATTGATAAAAAAAGAAATCCCATTCAATAAAATATATGAAGTTGCTATAGTAGAAGACGAAATGTATATTGCAAGGACAAGCAATAACTTAATTAGTGGTTCATTACTTGGTGAAGATATGGATATGGAAGAAGAATTAGATGAAGAGGACCCGGAGTATAACACTGTGTCTCAATTGACATTGAAAATTGTAGCTGATAACCTATCTGACCCTATTCTAGAATATGTTTTTATGGATAATAGTGAGCCTATATCCAGAGAAGAGGATGAGTATCAAGAAGCGCTAGAGTTATGTGAGGATTGGTTTAAGAAGATCAGTGTTATTATAAAACGTTATGAGCTTGAAAGGGTTCCAATTAGACATTGGCAATAAACTATTATTTAGAAGAGAAAGCTATCTCGAACGTAATTGTCGAGATAGCTTTTTCTAGGAAAGATTACAATGTTCAGATATCTGCTTGAAGTGCTGCTTGAAGTGATCAGGTATCGTCCGAAACAGATTGGATTAACACCCGAACCTTAAATTTTAAATTGCTGTAATTGAATATTTAGCTCTTCAGACATACCAGCGAGCTGATTTGCACTCCTTGAGATTTCTTCCATTGTAGCGGCTGTTTCCTCTACAGTTGCTGTTGTTTGTTCTACTCCAGCTGCAGACTCTTGAGAAATAGAAGCCATTTCATCAACTGAGACATTGATAGACTCAGAATTTTGAGCAACTTTGTTTAAATTGCTTGAAATGGTATTTATGTTAAGAATCATTTCTTCAACGGCTTCCGAAATTTGGTCAAATGTTTCATTTGTTTGATTTAGTTGGGCGGTTCCTTTTTTTACTTCCTCATAGCCGGATTGCAGAGCGGTTGTTACATTGCCTGTTTCACCTTGAATACGGTTGACGATTGTTGAAATATCAGTAACAGAGAATTGAACTTGTTCGGCAAGCTTACGAACTTCATCGGCAACAACAGCAAAACCTTTACCATGCTCTCCTGCACGAGCTGCTTCGATGGCAGCGTTTAAGGCAAGTAAATTTGTTTGGTTTGAAATATCATCAATGACAGAAACAAGTTTGGAAATTTCAGCAGACTGCACATTTAAGCCTTCAACTTTTTTCACTGAATCTAAAACTATTTCATTAATGGTTGCCATTTGTTGTGTTGATTGTATCATTAAGCCTTTACCTGTAGTTGTTAAATCTTGTACATGACTTGAATGCTCTTTTAATTCAATGCCTTCCTGTGTTGTTTCATGAATACTACGCTGGAAAGAAGCCATGGTTTCGGCTAAATCACCTGCTGTAGATGCTTGTGTTTCTGTGCCAGAGGCCAGCTCCTGCATAGTTACGGTAATTTGTTCTGTACCCGTTTGTACTTCATTAGAAGATTGGGCCAGCTCTTCACTACTAGCTGCTACTGTTTCGGAAACAGCATGGATTGAGCTTATCGTTTGCTTTAATTTTTCATTCATATCATTTGCGGAAAGCATTAATTGACCAATTTCATTATGATGAGTTATTGGAAGTAGTTCATGTTGCAAATTGCCATCCGCTAATTCGCTCATGCGCTTTGAGACAGTCACAATAGGCTTAGAAATATTGTTAGCAGTGACTATGGCAATTAGGATACCTGCAATTGTTAATACAATGCTAAAGATTATTCCAACTGTTTTATTGCTTAAACTTGTTGATACTACGTTGTCTCCTACCTTATTAATGGCATCTGAGTGTTTATTGGCCAATTCTTCATAACCAGTACGAACTTCAGTTACAAGATTATTTATAGCAATTAGATTTTTTAATGCTAATTCTTTATCGCCTTTTTTATAAACATCGAATACTTCGGTATTTACGCGATTACTCCATGTACGTGCTTTTTCTACTAGCGCTTCTCGCTCAGGTGTATTTTCGTATTTCGACATAATACTATTGCTTTCCTCAGCGATTTGTCGATATTCATTAAAAGTTTCTATGTATTTTTCTTTACCTGATACAACATAGCTTAAAGCTGCAGAGAGACGAACACTCATAGACATTGCTAAATTTTTACTTGCAGCTAAGACAATTAAATCTTCTTTCACTAAACCTTCTGCTTGTTTTTCCATCTTATTATTAGAAATGTAAGTATAAGTTGTAAAACAAACAACTAATGCTAATAAAAGAAGAAATGAACTTAATATTCGAGCTTTAAGTGTTTTAAACTGAAAAATACCTTTCATCTTTTCCCACCCTTTGTGTTAATTTTCAATGGTCTTTAAAATAAAAATTGTTATATTACAAATATTATTTTATAACTAAATCTTTATAGAAATAAACCTTTTTAATGTAAATTTTAAAAATAGTTTATTTAGTACAATAACATTTTTGTGTTAACGAGGTAGGTAGTAAAAAATATATGTCTTAAGTGCAATTTTGAATTTTTTTTAATATCTTTAAGTATTTTTTCCTACCTAATGAAAAAGCACTTGCTGCAAAAGTGCACCAAGTGCTCCTAAATGTATCTTCATTCAGCAAAATGTTGTTGTAGCGACAGCAACAAATGTTTTCTGTGCGAAAGCGAAGCGACAGCAACAAATGTTTTCTGTGCGAAAGCGAAGCGACAGCAACAAATGTTTTCTGTGCGAAAGCGAAGCGACAGCAACAAATACGCCAAGGCGTATTTGATTATTGTTTTTCTTTTTTAGCTAGTCGCTCCCATTGTAATAATGATGGATATGGATCAAATGCCCATTCTGTACGTCCATTGAACTTATATATCCCATAGTGAAGATGAGGTGGGAATTTTCCTGATGTCCCTTCTTTACCGTAGCCAGAGCTACCAACATAACCGAGAACAGTCCCAGGTGCGACAAGATCTCCTACTTTAATCTTCTTATTATAACTACCAAGATGGGCATAATAATGATATGAGTTATGATTATCTCGAATTCCTATGCGCCAACCACCAAATTGGTTCCAGCCCTTTATTTCCACTACTCCATAAGAGGTAGAAAGCACAGGAGTACCATAGCTAGCGAAGATATCTGTTCCTTCATGAATGCGGCGTCCCCCCCAGCCCCTATTAGCACCCCATGTACTACGATAGCTGTAATCGTAATTAGTAGGGATTGGGAATGTGTGGGCATCGAGCTCAGTAGATTTGAAATGACTGTACATTTTGGAAATGGTGAAGATTTGATTTACGGCCTGTTCACTTCCGTAATACTCCCATAAAGCTAATTTAAAATCCTCATCAGTTGTTCCAAATTTACTTAAGAAAGTAGCCATGGAGAATATTATATCGGCATCATCCTTTGGACTGGCAAATCCATCACCATTGCCGTCTAACCCCATTCCGCCAAAGTAACTAATTGTATCTGGGCGAATATCATCTCTTACAGGATTTAAAGCACCTGACCAATATTCATCAGAAAATTGAATGGCAATGATACCATCCCGTTTTGGAATATCTTTACGAACTGATTGCAAATTTCGTTCATATTGATCAATGGCTGCTAAGAAATGCCACGGAATGAGTAATTCGTCAAATTGTACGTAATAGGCCATGCGTTGCTGTACAATTTCTTCTTGGGTAGGTTCTTCTTTTGCTAAAGCAACAGTGGGGAGAGTAAAACTCCACAATAACATCCATGATAAAAGGAATATAAAATGGCGAATCAATAATGGACCTCCTTTCTAAAGTTAGAATAACCGAATTTTTTATCTTCATTCAGCACTTTTTGTGGGAAAACAAAGCGGTAGAAATGAGCAATTTTTGTGAAATAAATCATCAGATATAACAATAACTGTTTCTAGTAACGTTTGTTGGAAATAAGTTGATCTTCGTTCCGGCTGGGCGACTCCTTGGGGATCTGCCGGAACGAAGGATAAAACAATCACATTCTGTGATAACGCCTTTGTGACCAACCTCGGTGCCGCTGCCGCTTTGCTTTCGCGGAAAAAACATCTGTTGCCCCGACGCCCTCAGGAATTTTTGCTCTGCGTGAAAGCGAAGCGTCAGCAACAAATGTTTTAACTGTGCGAAAGCGAAGCGACAGCAACAAATGTTTTAACTGTGCGAAAGCGAAGCGACAGCGACAAATGTTTTAACTGTGCGAAAGCGAAGCGTCAGCAACAAAACGCCCAGCCGGAACGGAAATCAACTCCTCGTTTTGCCGAAGAGCCATAATTATTTTATTTAGCGTTTAAATTCCTATTATCCGGCAGGGGAAAATTATAACCAAATAAGAAGAAACTTCAACAAAGAAAAAGTATTGGGTATCATAATGTCATTTCCTTCATACTATGTTATAAATCAAGCCCTGAATGGAGGGAAGGCTATCAACATTTTAGATAAAGTGAAAAGCTATCGCGAAGAAGAAAATCGGCTAAAGTGGGAAGGTACATTTGCAGATTACTTAAACATCATCAAGGAAAGACCTGAAGTTGCTCAAACGGCCCATTCACGCGTCTACAATATGATAAAAAGTGCTGGTGTAGAGGAACGCGATGGGCAAAAAATGTATGAATTTTTTGGGCAAGAAATTTTTGGGCTTGAAACAGCAATTGAAAGACTGGTGGAGGAATATTTCCATCCTGCAGCGCGGAGATTGGATGTTAGAAAACGTATTTTGTTATTAATGGGACCAGTAAGTGGTGGTAAATCAACAATAGTGACCTTGTTGAAACGCGGACTTGAGCAATTTTCGCGAACAGATGAAGGCGCAGTTTACGCAATTAAGGGATGTCCAATGCATGAGGATCCTCTACATTTAATTCCACATCATTTGCGTAATGATTTTTACGAAGAGTATGGTATACGAATTGAAGGAAGTTTATCGCCTTTAAATACGATGCGTCTTGAAAAGGAGTACGATGGACGCATTGAAAATGTGATGATCGAACGTATTTCTTTTTCTGAAGACAAACGTGTGGGCATAGGAACATTTACGCCATCAGATCCAAAATCGCAGGATATTGCTGATTTAACAGGTAGCATTGATTTCTCGACAATAGGAGAATTTGGTTCAGAATCTGACCCTCGTGCTTATCGTTTTGATGGTGAGCTTAATAAGGCAAACAGAGGTATGATGGAATTCCAAGAAATGTTAAAGCTTGATGAAAAATTCTTGTGGAATTTATTGTCTTTAACGCAGGAAGGTAACTTTAAAGCAGGTCGATTTGCATTAATTAGTGCAGATGAGTTAATCGTTGCGCATACAAACGAAACGGAGTATCGTTCATTTATTTCAAATAAAAAGAATGAGGCGTTACATTCACGTATTATTGTCATGCCTATTCCGTATAACTTAAAAGTTAGTCAGGAAGAATTGATTTACGAAAAAATGATTAAGGAAAGCGATATGTCACATGTTCATATTGCGCCACATGCATTAAAGGCCGCAGCAATCTTTTCGGTTCTGACAAGACTTGAAGTACCGAAAAAACAAGGTGTGGATCTTATTAAAAAAATGCGACTGTACGACGGAGAAAATGTGGAGGGATTTAATTCCGTTGACTTAGAGGAGCTTAAAAAAGAGTTTCCGAACGAAGGCATGAACGGTATTGATCCACGGTATATCATTAATCGTATTTCTTCAGCTATTATCCGAAAAGAGGTACCATCTATTAATGCGTTAGATGTTCTGCGTGCACTAAAGGATGGGCTTGACCAGCATGCTTCCATTTCTCAGGAAGATCGAGAAAAATATATGAACTATATTGCAGTTGCTCGAAGAGAGTATGATGACATTGCCAAAAATGAAGTGCAAAAAGCATTCGTTTATTCGTATGAAGAGTCTGCAAAAACATTGATGAATAATTATCTTGATAATGTAGAAGCGTTTTGTAATAAAAATAAAATTTTCGATCCATTGACTGGTGAGGAAATGAATCCAGATGAAAAATTAATGCGCTCTATTGAGGAGCAAATTGGCATTTCGGAAAATGCGAAAAAAGCATTCCGTGAGGAGATATTAATTCGTATTTCTGCTTATGCTCGAAAAGGAAAGCGTTTTGACTATAATTCTCATGAAAGATTACGAGAAGCAATACAGAAGAAATTATTTGCGGATCTCAAGGATGTCGTGAAAATTACAACATCCTCAAAAATGCCGGATGAATCACAGCTCAAGAAAATAAATGAGGTTGTAGCAAGACTTGTTGATGAACACGGCTATAATACAACATCTGCTAATGAATTATTGCAATATGTAGGTAGTCTGTTAAATCGTTAGTGGCTCTGACCTATTCAGTGGAAACTATAAGACTATTGATAGGAGTGAATAGGAGTGTCCCATTTTAGGGCACTCCTTTTATCTTCATTCACTTATTTTTTACCATAAGTGATGTAACCACGAAGTGTAATTGATTTCTCCAAAAAAGTTCAAGAAAGCGATTTACTAGCATAGTATAGAAAAAGAATTTGATAGATGGGTGAGGATAAAAATGACTGAAAACGAAAATAAACGTTTTGCCATTTCTCAGGAAAATTGGTCCCTCCATCGTAAAGGGCACCAGGACCAGCAACGGCATATGGAAAAAGTAAAAGATGCTATTAAGAATAATTTACCCGATTTAGTTAGTGAAGAAAGTATTGTCATGTCCAATGGTCGCGAGGTAATTAAAATACCTATACGTTCACTTGATGAATATAAAATTCGATATAACTATGATAACTCCAAGCATGTTGGGCAAGGGCAAGGAGACAGTAATGTAGGTGACGTGGTTGCGCGTGATGCCAGCAGAGGCAATCAGGCTAATGGTAAAGGAAAAGAAGCTGGTGACAAGCCTGGCCATGATTATTATGAAGCTGAAGTAAGCATTGAAGAGGTTCAAAATGTGTTATTTAACGAGCTTGAGCTACCAAACCTACAGCAGAAAGAAAAAGCAGATATTAAAACGGAAAAAATTGAGTTCAACGATATTCGGAAAAAAGGTTTAATGGGAAATGTTGATAAAAAGCGCACAATTCTCAATGCGCTAAAGCGTAATGCTATGCAAGGAAAAGCAGAAATTACACCAATTCATAATGAGGATCTACGTTATAAAACTTGGGATGAAGTGGAAAAACCTGAATCGAAGGCAGTGGTCCTTGCAATGATGGATACAAGTGGCTCGATGGGCTCCTTCGAAAAATATTGCGCTAGAAGCTTCTTCTTTTGGATGACAAAATTTTTGCGCTCGAAGTATGGAACCGTGGAAATTGAGTTTATTGCACATCACACAGAAGCAAAAGTAGTGACGGAAGAAGAATTTTTCACGAGGGGAGAAAGTGGGGGAACGATTTGTTCATCTGCCTATATAAAAGCATTAGAACTAATTCGAGAAAAGTATAATCCTTCCCGCTATAATATTTATCCAGTACATTTTTCAGATGGTGAAAATATATCAATGGATAATGAAAAGTGCCTGAAACTAGTGGCAGAATTAATGGAAGTATCTAGTATGTTCGGATATGGTGAAGTCAATCAGCATAACCGCTTTTCTACACTTATGTACACTTACAAAAAAGTAGATGACCCCAAATTTAGGTATCATATTATAAGAAAAAAAGGCGATGTATATGATGCCTTAAAGAGCTTTTTCAAAAAAAGTGAATCTTAAATCATGTTCAAAGGAGGGGGCGGAAAAGTGGAAAAGAAAGAACTTGAGCGAGCGATTGATGAAATTACAGAAATTGCCTCAAGTTTTGGCTTAGATTTCTTTCCAATGCGCTATGAAATTTGTCCGGCAGATATTATTTATACATTTGGCGCATATGGTATGCCTACTCGATTTTCACATTGGAGCTTCGGAAAACAATTCCATAAAATGAAGCTTCAATATGATTTAGGGCTAAGTCAAATCTATGAGCTAGTGATTAACTCAAACCCATGTTATGCATTTTTACTCGATACAAATACGTTAACACAAAATAAATTAATTATTGCGCATGTATTGGCGCACTGCGATTTCTTTAAAAATAATGTACGCTTCTCCAATACTAGACGAGACATGGTAGAGAGCATGACTGCAACAGCTGAACGGATAGCTGGCTATGAAAGAGAATATGGAAAGGATGAAGTCGAGCAATTTTTAGATGCGGTTTTAGCGATTCAGGAGCATATCGATCCATCCCTTTTACGGCCAAAATTGTCTTGGAATACAAAGGATGAATATGAAGAGGATATTCCTCAAGCAAAATCACCGTATGATGATCTATGGAGTTTAGATGATAAGGAAAAAGAGTATAAATCAGTAAGGAGAAAAATAAAGCACTTCCCGCCACAGCCAGAAAAAGATTTATTGCTATTTTTAGAGGAGCATAGTCGAGAGCTCGAGGACTGGCAGCGAGATATATTAACGATGATGCGTGAGGAAATGCTTTATTTTTGGCCACAATTAGAGACAAAAATTATGAATGAGGGCTGGGCTTCCTTTTGGCATCAACGTATAATGCGTGAGCTTAAACTAACAACAGCGGAAACAATTGAATATGCTAAATTAAATGCAGGTGTTGTGCAGCCTTCAAAGACATCCATTAATCCTTATTACCTTGGTGTGAAAATTTTCGAGGATATTGAAGATCGCTATAATCATCCAACGGAAGAGATGAGAAAGCTAGGTGTACAACCGAACTCTGGACGGGAGAAAATGTTTGAGGTTCGAGAGATAGAGTCGGATATATCCTTTATCCGTAACTATTTAACGAAGGATTTAGCAAAGCGAGAGGATCTTTATTTGTTCCAGAAAAAGGGCAATGAATACCGTATTACAGATAAGGAGTATGAAATGGTACGAGATCAGCTCGTATCGATGCGTGTAAACGGGGGATTCCCATATATCTTCGTTAAAAATGGAGATTACCTTCGCAACGGAGAACTCTATTTAGTACATGGCTATGAGGGCATGGAGCTCGATCCACACTATTTAGAAAACGTTTTGCCATATATTTATCAGCTATGGGGTCGTCCTGTTCATTTAGAAACATATGTGGATGGAAAGCCAATGCTTTATTCCTATGATGGTACAAAAAATTATAAACGCAATGTGTGAGACGTGATTCTTTTGGATAACCAAATCAAAAAACTTCTATCTGTTGGTATGAGCTATTTTTACAGATAGAAGTTTTTGCTGTTTCAAAAAAAGGCTTATCGTTATAAAGAGGGGGGATTTCCGTTCCTACTGGGCGTGATGAATCTAAATAAACTTTATTCGTTTATATTTTCATCTAGCAATGGAGAGGATTCATTTTCATCTTCACTACTTTCACTATGATTCGAAGATGAATGGATATCGCTGTCGATTACTCTGCTGTCTTTTACTTTTATTCCTTGTTGTCCGCCACTTCATCATTATTGTCATCAGCAATACCGCTTCTGTCGTTTTCATCGGCGAATTGGGAGTTTATATTTCTAGTACTGTCGTTTATGGCATTTTGACCGCCTCGATTGGCATTAGTACCTACATCCTTATTGATTTGTCCTCCACCTTCAGCCCTTTGATTAAGATGGATTTCTTTATTGCCAATATTAATAGTAAGATTGATGGTAATATGATTTTTAGATGGATCCTTTGAATGTTCATTATCAGGCATAATTTTCACCTCCTTCATTTTAGCATTACTCTTAAGTTATTAATCTTTCTCAAGCATACTTGTTTATGTAGCCCTAAGTTGTATAAATAATGTGAGAGGATGGAGGCTGAAAAACTGTTCCTTATCGTAAAATTTGTTAAAATGAATAGAGTTTGAATATATGAAGAACTGGAACGGTGAATCAACGTTGAGAACATTTAAAAAGGTTTATATAGAAATAACGAGTGTCTGTAATTTAGCATGTAGCTTTTGTCCTCCAACGGCTCGTGCAAAGGGACTTATTAAAGTGGAACAATTTAATAAAATATTGGATGAAATACGTCCTCACACGAAATATATTTATTTGCATGTAAAAGGGGAACCGCTTTTACATCCACGTATTGATCAGCTTCTTGACGCAGCACATGAGAAAGGTTTTAAAGTTAATATTACAACGAATGGTACACTGATTAAAAAGAATCATGAAAAGATACTAGGGAAACCAGCCTTACGTCAAATCAATTTTTCTTTGCATAGTTTCGACGGTCATGAAGGATCGGAAAATCGTGAGAAATATTTAGGGGATATTTTGGATTTTGTGCGTGCTTCAAAAGAATATAATACAATTATTTCATATCGTTTATGGAATTTACAAAGGGATCATGTAACGGATATTGCGGCACGAAGAAATCGTGAAACGCTCGAAATTCTAGAAAATGAATATAATCTTGATTATCGCATCGAAGAAAAAGTGCAACCCGGTAAAGGTGTAAAGATTGCTAATAATATTTATTTAAATCAGGATCATGAATTCAAGTGGCCAAGCTTGCTGGAACCTGAGGATGAAGGAAAAGGCTTTTGCCATGCGCTGCGAAGCCAAGCCGCTATTTTAGTAGATGGTACAGTAGTGCCGTGCTGTCTTGATGGTGAGGGAGTTATTAATTTGGGGAATGTAAACGAAAAATCCTTCACTGATATTGTTCAGGGTGAACGTGCAAATAATATTGTCGACGGATTTTCACGTAGAGAAGCAGTAGAGGAACTGTGTAGAAAATGTGGTTATCGTCAAAAGTTTGGGATGGAATAGATAGATCCATTTGGTTTTAGGCTAAATGGATTTTTAACATGGTCGAAACAATAGCATGCCACCATGATAAAACGGGCTCATCACCAAAGTTATGGATGACATTCGTTAAAACGTATACCATGTGTAGGTGGATATTAGACACATTAAAGCAGTGTATCAAGAAATTTCGAAAAATATTTTTTAGCTGGCCACAAAAACAGCTCCAACGTCATTGACCATTGGAGCTGTTTTTCTTTGATTGTGAATCAATAGTATTTAAAAAATCATTCGTAATGCGTACTACGTATTTCACCTCGTCTAAATTGCGCTCCCTTAATACTGATCGATGTATGTCAAGCATAAGGTTCTTTTCTTCAATATCAGTAACACCAGATAATTTTTGAAAATTAAAAAGCTCCTCAGGCACAATATCTAATGCTTTCATCAGCGTTTCTAAAGTACTTAATGTGATATTAGATTGCCCGTGTTCAATATTTGAGATTCGTCCTTTACTAAAACCAAGTTTTCCCGTTTTTTCTGCTACTTCTTCCTGACTAAGCCCCTTAGAAACCCTAATAATACGAAGTTGTTCGCCTACTAGCTTTAAAAAGTCTGACATATGATTCACCTCTAAGTAAAAAGCTAGTGAAAAACATTAAAAATGCCTATACCATTATAGTGGTATAATAGAGATAATGTTACAGTAAAATGGTACAATGATTGGTAGTAAGTTTTTATTGAGAAAAAAGACTTATGCAAAATAGTGTTGATGATTCTTCAGTAGCTTGTTTTAGGGTGTAACTAATTAAGTTAAGGATTGGAGGATTCAGGCATGGTAAAGCGTTATCGATTAGATGAGGTTGCTATAATAAAAGAGGGAAAAATAGTGCCGAGGAAAAAGAATTTTACGAACGTCGGAGTACCCCTAATTACAGCAGGAAATTTAAAAAAGTTAATGCTAGATGGTGATATTGAACAATTACCAAAAGTTAATATTACATTTGAAAAGTATTTTAAGTGTGCACCAGTACCAGCTAAAACCATCATTCTTACTAAAGCTAATTTGAAGGGCTCAAATAAATATATTTATCAATGTGAAACCGAAATATGTATTGCAAATGATGTTGTCGCTATTATTCCAAATGAAACAATTATTTTAAGTGATTATTTATTACACTTTCTCAGATGGTATCAAATTAATAAAGAATGGCATCATTTATACCATATATCCATTGATATTCCGATGATAGATATCCAACATAGAAAGGTGCAAATTTTAAATAAGATTCAGCTTTTAATAAAAAATAAAGATTCTTTGATGACAGCAGTAGAGGGGCTACCACAGCATTTTGACGATTGTTCAATGCAAATAGAACATCACTCAAAAAATTTACATCATGGGTTTAATAGGGCTCAGCATATTTACAATATTATGCTACATAAAATTTTTAAGGGTGAGCTTAAATAAAATGAAACGGTTCTTCATCCGCACTGGAATCGGATAAAATGAGTTTAGTCGGTGTAAAGGCAAAAACCCCACACCGACTTTTTTAAATTTCGATAATTATAGGTAAAATCATTGGTTTTCTTTTTGTTTGTGAAAATAGGTATTGACCGACAGCTCTTTTGATTTCTCTTCTTAAGACATGTATTTGCTGCTTACTTTCTTCCTGAAGCTCATTTACCGTTTCTTTGACCAGAATATTTACTTTAGTTAACAGCTCCTCAAAGTTTTTGGCATAAACATAGCCTCGCGAAATTGTATCTGGTTCTGAAATAAAGGCACCATCTACCTTACTAAGCGTTATAACGATAACAAGCATACCATCTTCTGACAGCTGTTTGCGATCACGTAAGACAACTCCTTCGACTTCACCGATACCAATACCGTCGACATACGTATCACCTGAAGGGATTTTACGTGTTTGCCTAGCCATTGAGTTTTCAATATCAACAACATCCCCATTTCTCATAATAAACGTATGCCCTCTTTTGACACCGACGGACTCAGCTAGCAAACGATGCTGATGTAACATACGGAATTCACCATGAATCGGAATGAAAAATTTGGGCTTCATTAGCGTCAGCATTAGTTTTAAATCTTCCTGATGACCATGACCTGAAACGTGCATACCTGTATGACTAGACGAGCCATAAATAACCTTTGCACCTAACTGGAACAAATTATCAACAATCCGTGAAACACTCTTCTCATTCCCTGGAATAGGGGACGAAGCTAAAATAACTGTATCATCAGGTAGAATTTTTACTTCGCGATGATTTCCACTTGCTAAGCGAGAGAGTGCAGCTAATGGTTCACCCTGACTACCCGTACATAGTACAACTACTTCTTCAGGTGGAAGGTATTTCACCTCACGTGCATCAATTAACATATCCTCTGGGACATTTAAATAGCCTCGCTCAAGGGCAACATCTACAACATTCACCATACTACGGCCAAGTAATGCAAGCTTTCTATTTGCAGCAATCGTTGCATTTACAATTTGCTGTATGCGATTAACATTAGAAGCGAAAGTAGAGATAACGATTTTACGCTCGGCGTGTAAAAATGCATCTTCAATATGATTACCAACAAGCTTCTCTGAAGGGGTTAACCCAGGTCGTTCAGCATTCGTACTTTCAGAGATAAGTACTAGTACACCTTCTGATCCTATCTCAGACATCTTATGAATATCTGCAAACTGATTATTGACAGGCGTTAAATCAAATTTAAAATCTCCAGTGTGTACTACATTTCCTTCAGGGGTATTCATAACGATTCCTAAGCAATCAGGTATACTATGGCTTGTTCTAAAGAAACTAACATCAACTTGTCCGAAATTTAATGATGAATCTGAATGAATTTCTATTAATTCTGTCTCTCTTAAAAGTTTATGCTCTTTCAGCTTTAACTCAATTATCCCAAGAGTAAAACGTGTCGCATAAATCGGGACATTTATTTTTTTTAACATATAAGGGATACCACCTATATGATCCTCGTGTCCATGTGTCACAATTAATGCTTTGATCTTCTCTTTATTTTCCAGTAGGTACGTAATATCAGGAATTATTAAATCGATACCTAGTAAGCTTTCGTCTGGAAACTTAGCGCCACAGTCGATAATTAAAATATCATCCCCATACTGTATTACATACATATTTTTGCCAATCTCATTAATGCCACCTAAGGCGAAAATTGATAATGTGTCTTTTGTGGACAAGCATATCCCCTCCTAAGTTTAAAGGTATTTGGATGTACCTTTAATGAAAATTGAATTTGTTTTGTTGCTTCTGCATTATGTAGTATAGCTTTAAGCGTTTCATCCTATACGAAAAGACAATTTGAGGTTTTACTTTCACTAAGCATTAATATTAGATTTTCAAGAAGAATAGAATAGAGGAACGTATAGACTAAAGGGGATGTGACTGGTTGTCGAATTACTTACAGCATGCGATGTTTGAACATAAGTTTTGGCTAAGGATACTTAAAGATCATTCTCAATTTATTCATGATTCATTGTATCCATCGGAAACGGAGGATATTAAAAGAGCGAGTTCATTTATTCATCAATTTTCTCAGCTTCTTGCCTATGTTAATTCGATAGATGCCAATAATGCTGCTTCCTTCTCACTTACAGTCGACGAGACTGTAGAACAACTAAAGCAATTTAAATTTTATATCCTTAGAAAGCAATTAACGGGAAATATTAATATTCATCTATCACCTACTTTTATTAATCACATGGTGAATGAACTAGAGGAGTATCAAAATGTACTTAGTTATTTGAAGAAGGGAGAAGTCCCGCCAATCTTTCATGAGCTTCATCATCACTTAGTATGGCTTTTAGATGCATCAGGACATGCAGGTATCATTCATGACGATTTGGATGGTGTAGAAAGAAGATTGAGGCAAAAAAGTACTATCTTTGCTCAACATTTTGAAGAGTTTTATTTAAAAGCAGTTGAGCTTACAGGATATTTGCGTTCAAATATAGACTCATTCCCCGCATTAACTCGCTTTAATCGAGATGTAGATATAGAAATGGAATTATTCAAAACTTTTTTACGGGAGTTAGAGGAGATGGAGTTAAGTGCAGAAGTATTAGGAACATTTACAGCTTTAATAGCGGATCATATGCTAAGAGAGGAGCAATACTATTTATCGAAGCTCGCACAATCTAGAGGTGAAGATTAATTTGTATGAGACGTTATTTTAAGAGTGTAAAAAACACATGCTATGTGAAGTGATTGATTGGAGTGGATGCTGGGCGACTCCTTGGGGATTAGAGATTTAGAGGAACGAAGGCTAAAACCATCACGTCCTGTGATAACGCCTTCGTGACCAAAATCGGTGTGTTGCTGTCGCTACGTTGCACTACGCTTTCGCACAGACAAAAACACTTTGCTTCCGCTACGTTAACACTACACTTTCGCGCAAAAAACATCTGTTGGCCCGAGACCCTGCAGCGAAGCGGATGTTTTCTGTGCGAAAGCGAAGCGGCAGCGATAAAAGCGCCCAGCCGGAACGGAAATCAATCCCTCGCATTGCCGAAGGGTCATACTTTATTTAATATGACACCTTGAATTACATCTGTATAATGTTTTTTTAACAACATGAGGCTATCTTGTTAAGAGATAGCCTTGTTGATTTTTAAGGATGAATAAAAACTCCAGTGCCGATTGGGACAATGCTTGCAAGCTCTTCGACATCCTTATTATGCATACGAATACAGCCACGTGAAACGGCATGACCGATTGAACTAGGATTATTCGTTCCGTGAATTCCGTAGTGCTCTTTAGATAAACTCATCCACATTGTCCCAAACGGACCACCGGGATTTGGTTCTTTGTTAATGATTATAAAATTGCCAGCTGGTGTACCATGTAACATCCTTCCAACCGCAATTGGGTATTGCTTTTGAAGAATATTATCCTTATATAACCGTAGCCATCGATTTTCAGTAGAAATATCTATTCTATAAGGGATTGTATTTGGATTAGGAAATCCAGGTATAACAATTTGTTGTCCTATATAAAGTACATTCGGATCTAACCCAGGATTAGCAGCCATTATGGACGCTAACGAAGTACGATAATTTCTAGCTATTTGGGCCAAGGTTTCGCCTGCATTAACTGTATGGATCAAATTTATCACCTCCTATAAAATAAGGCTCATCATCAAAAGTAGGGATGACATTTATTAAAACATATGCCGTGTATATAAGTTGATGATGGGCCTGAAATAATTGCTTTAATACAGGTTATGCCGAAGCTAACTTTAATATATTCATGAGGATAACAACTGCAGCTAGTTGGATATGATAAGCAGTAACAAAACATTTCCAGTAATCGAGGAGTTATTATGAAAGAGTTTAAAATTACTTATTTCTTTGATGAAATGCATTATATAAGGAGATTTATTCATAGCGAATCACAGGAAAAAGCAGAGGCATTAGTTCGAAGCGAACGAGATCAATATATATCCTTTACGGATAGTAGAGGGATGTACCACGAGCTGCATACAAGAAATGTTCGGGTCATTCAAATATCTGAATATCATCGTATCGATAAAAGTGCAAAAACGAAAGGCACATAATTTGTTCAACATTGCACATACTTTCTGTAAAGGAGTGAGCAATGATGGACTTAGAAAACATACCTCATAAGAAAAAAGTATTTATGAATTTAGCAAGCAAGAACAAACCAGACATGGTTGAATCAGATACTATAAGTCTTTTCGACTTACACGAAGATATGCAAACCGTTGATTCTATACCAGTTAAGGAGCTCAATAAAAAAGTAGAACGAGAAGGCGATGAATTGATTGAATTGCAGCCTGATGAATTATAGAAAGTAGGGATTTGTATGACTGACCATAATGAAGTTCAGTTTACTTCTGCTGGAACAAATATTAATGAAGTAAAAAGAAACAATGCAGAAGGTGGTTTATCTTACAATGAAGTGAAAAAGCTGCTAGCCCAAAGAGGTGGGGTTGGTACGGAAATATATAGTGATACAGATGTCGAAGAAGTAAAACAACAGATTCAAGGGAAAAATCAATAAGTTATTTGGAGAGGAGTATGAAATTAAGTACTCCTCTATTTTTAATCTTAAAAGCGAGGGAATGGGATGAAAAAATCACTGATTAAAACTTCACTTTATTTTACAATGTAAAGTAAATGTAAGGAGGTATACGAATGGAAGAAAAAAGTTGTCCGTTATGTGGACAAGAAAATCATTGTGGGGTAGTAAACGGGCAAAAAGATTGCTGGTGTATGACAGAAAGTTTCCCTCAAGAAATTCTTGAAGAAGTACCTAAAGAGCAATGTATTTGTCAAAAGTGCTTGAATACATATGAAAAAGATTAATCGTTTATTTTAGGTCTAAAAAAACTTCAATTGCTGTCACGAAATAATAGAGATCAGTTGGTACAATTGTCTACCGCACAACAACCTATCGGACATATATTAATCTGAAAGGAGTGTGTCTAATGGCTAAACCAATTGTACTCAGTAATGTTACACAGGCTTATTTAGCGGAATACCAAAGGATTCTCGACAAAATGATTCAGGGCATGACCTATGTAACCATCACATGTAGCATTTCAGAAAATTTTATTAAGCAAATTTTACCGCACCAAGTAGCTGCTATTAAAATGTCAGAAAATGTTTTGCGATACACAACAAATATACTTGTACAAGAACTTGCATTAGAAATAATAGAAACAAGTACAGAGACTGTTGAATGTCTAGAAGCGATACAAAATAGATGCTGTATTGTGCAAAATTCAGAATATGAATTGTACGAATATATGTGCGCATATAAAGAAATTACTGAAGCTATGTTCAAGGCAATGAGCTTACCACCAGTTTCCAATAACATTAATATAAACTATCTTCGAGAGATGATTGTTCACCATCAGGGAGGAGTTCGACTTGCACAAAACGTTTTAAGGTTCTGTATTTGCCAAGAGTTAATACCAATCCTTAAAAATATGATTCAAACGATGTGCGATCGAATTTGCAATATGGAAAAATTACTTGATGCTTTACAGGATTGTGAAAATTGCTAGTTTGGTGAAAAAACGCTAAAATCGAAATCGATTTTAGCGTTTTTTTGTCGTATGTAGACTTGCATGAATCTTAAAAACGGACCTTAATTGACAGAAGGAGCGCACATAAATGTTACTGTTCGTTTATCACTATCGTAAAGACACCACTCACGGTGATCAACAACTGATCCAACATTGATGCAGTATTGCTTTTCTTGTAATGCGATTGGTTGTCCAAAGCGAATACGAATAGATAATTTTTTATTGTGATGATAAAGACCTGATTCATGACTATGTCCGAAGAAAAGAAGCGTTTTTTTGAATGGCGGAAATGTTGGCTGCCATGTCACACTCCATTGAAATTGATGTCCATGCATAAGTGTTGCACCAACAATCTCCATTGTTTCGGGTAGCGCTGTAAACCGTTCGATGCCAGTTACACGTGTAATACGCTCCTCTTGATTGCCACGAATAGAGGGGAATGTTAGTAATTTTTCAAAATCATTTTCCACTATTGCAGCTTTTTGTAGTGGTAAACCCGACATTGTTTGTGCCTTTTTCTTACTTACAGTACATTCATATAAATCGCCTAATCCCAATACCTTTGCATCCTTCGCGGTTTGCTGAATATGGGTAAGAACTGCCTTAGTATCTTCTATATTAGAATGTAAATCACCTAAAAGTGCGTACAGCATTTTAATCCGGCCTTTCCTCAAAATCATTATGTAAATATCATACACCTAAGAGAAATTGATAGAAAAGTAAAATGTATTAGTATATTTAGTTACATATTGGTCATATTTTCGAATGTGTAGAAAAATTGCCAACTTATTTATAGCTTGATAAAATATAATCATAATTTTCTGAAATTAGTTAATAGTTTTGTCTTTTGTGATAATTCTACACGATATCAGGATTATGAAAATTAAAAATCGGGGGGCTTATGATGACGATGTTAATGACAGACATTCTACAAAATTATGCTATGCAGCAACCAAGTGGGATTGCAACGGTATACGATGGGACAAAGCTAACCTATAGTGAATTTTATAAAAGTGCAGAAAAATTCGCAGCATATTTACAAAAGCAAGGCTTTGAAGAAAATGATGTAATTGCATTATATACGCTCAATTCAGATTTATTTTTAATCGCTTATATCGGTGTTCAATTAGCGGGCTATGTTGTTATGCCTATTAATACAAAATTAGCAGCTCCAGAAGTCGAATTTATTTTTAATCATTCAGAGGCTAGAGGACTTATTTATGATGAAAGGTTAGAGGATGTACTCGCAACTATTGCATATCCATTTCAACATATAATAGGGCTCAAAGAAATGAAAGAGGTAACTGAGAACTATACTGGCCAAAGAAAAGCTGTTAAATTGGAGCCTCATGATACAGCAGTTGTTATGTATACTTCTGGTACGACAGGTAAACCAAAAGGAGTTATGTTAACGCATCAAAATATTGTATCAGCTGCGGATATATGGTCGTCATCAATGAATATGACCAATGAGGATAGAATGTTTATTTGTACACCTTTATTTCATTGTGCAGGTCTTCATGTATTTGCGATGCCGATGTTTTATAAAGGTGGTACTGTTGTTATAGAAGAGGCTTTTTCTTCAACAAATACAATAGAACAGCTTGCCTCAACAGCTGCGACAATTTTCTTTGGAGTTCCGTCAATGTATACAATTATTTTAAATACACCTGACTTTAAGGAACATACATTTAAAAATTTACGTTTATTATGTTATGGGGCAGCACCGATGCCTTATGAGCTTGTTAAGCAAGTGAAAGAGACATTCCCTAATGTGAAAGTACAAAACTTGTATGGACAAACTGAAAATTCTCCTGCGGCCACTTCCCTTTTAGATGCTGATGCATTGACAAAGATTGGATCAGTAGGAAAACCATTAGCACAAACAGACGTCCGTGTTGTTGATAGCTTTGGAGAAACTGTGCCAGCGGGTGAGGTAGGAGAAATTTGTGTCAAAGGACCACAAGTAATGAAAGGTTATTTACGTAATCCTGAAGAAACAGCTAGAGCAATTAAAGATGGCTGGCTTTATTCAGGAGATTTAGGACGTTTTGATAAAGAGGGCTATCTCTATATTGTAGATCGTAAAAAGGATATGATCATTCGAGGTGGCGAAAATATTTACCCTATCGAGATAGAAGAGGTTTTGTATCAACTGCCAGAAATTTTAGAAGCAGCTGTTGTAGGTTTACCACATGAAGTATATGGCGAAGTTCCGAAAGCGTTTGTCGTACTGAAGGAAGGGAAGTCTTCCGATGAAGAGGTGATTTTGGCTTATTGTCGGACTCAGCTTGCAAAATATAAAGTGCCACATGAAATTGAATTTTTAGCTGAATTGCCACGTAATGCTTCTGGTAAAGTTTTAAAGCATACATTACGACCAAGAGTAAGCACGCCTAACGTATAAAACGGTTTGATGAAACTTGAAAATAGCAAACAGAGTAATACCATAACCGAGTGCACACCAAATTTAGAGATGCTATTGTGTCGCCCCATAGAGGGTTTTTGAAGATCATTAGGCCTCTGCGCAATTGCGTCCGAGGCTTTTACTTCTAAGTGTTTGGACAACCGCTTAAAGAAGTTAAAATAGGAACGTCTATGAAATTAGCGTATAATAGAGTCTGCGACAAATTGAAATAAAATAATAGAATTGAAGTTATTGTCTTCAAACAAGATAGGAGCGGAATTTGTCTTGTGGACGAGGTATAAACGCCTTTTACTAATAGGTATTATGATAATCATGCTACTTTCAAGTTGCAATCCGTTTTCGCAGGAGGAAACGAAACACAAAGGATTAACCGTGTTAACAGTAGAGTTTAATAGTGGTGCACCGATACCTAACCTTTATATAACCGCTACAGATGTAAAGAAAGGTGAGGTAGTAGAGGATGCGGTTGGCTCTGAAGAGGGGGAAGCAAAATTTTCGAAACTTATAGATGGACGGGAATATGCTATTGCTGCAACTACGCTTGAAAATAGTACGAAAAACGATGGTTATACTACAATCGAACATTTTACATATGATGCGACGAAGCCATATTATCGATTGCAAACACATTTTTCAAGGGACGAGCAGGAGCTAGATGTACCAGTTGTTATGCAAAATCCTGAATTACCGCATGGCTGTGAAATTACATCGTTAACAGCTGTATTAAATTATTATGGGTTGAATGTTACGAAGCTGGAAATGGCTGATAATTATTTACCAAAGCAAACAATAAGCAATGTAGGCGGACAACGATTTGGTCCAAATCCGGCACAGGCTTTTGCAGGAAATCCTCGTGATAAAGCACATGGTATGTATGTCTTTGCAGCTCCGATTGTCAAAGCCGCAGAGGCAGTAATAGCAGATAAACAGGCAAACTTACAGGTGACAAATAAGAGTGGTGCCTCGCAGGACGAAATTTTACAGCTTGTTCGAGAGGGAGTTCCTGTTGTGACTTGGGTTACATTAGATTTATCAGAGCCCCAAAGAAAGCTAGCTAAGGGCTGGATCTATGAAGGTGAAAAAGTGCCACATGCCGCGTATATGAACTTGCATGCTGTTGTTTTAACTGGGCATTTAGGCGATAAAGTAGTTGTTATGGACCCATTAAAAGGCTTTGTCACTTATAATGTGGATCAGTTTTTTAAAAGCTATAGAGAGTTAGGTAAACAAGCTGTAGCCGTTCATAAATGATTCAAAGAAGAGTTATAAGGCGTACAAGGAAAGTATGTTACACTTGTAAAAAAGGCTCGTCACTGGGGATGGACCCCTCGTTATGGTGAGAGCCAAATAAAAGCTAAAGTGAGTTGAGTAGAATGGCCATTGAGCACGCTTTTTTACCGGTACTATTAGGAGATGAAATGAATGCTTACGGCATGGCGAGAGCATTTTACGAGTCCTATGGCGTTAAACCACTTGCATTAAATCATACGAATATGGAGAAAATACAGCAAAGTGATTTATTAACATTTCGTGAAGTTCCAAGACTCCATATTGAAGAACGTTTTGTCGTTGCGTTAAAGGCAATTGCAGAGGAATTTGCAGGTAAAAAATTGCTGTTATTAGCCTGCGATGAATTTTACGTGAAAAAAATTGTGCAACATAAAGAGGAGCTAGCAGAGTATTTTGTAATTCCTTATGTGGATGCAACCCTTGCTAACGAGCTATTAACACGTGAGAGCATGTATGAACTTTGTGCGAAGTTCGGCTTTCACTATCCGGCAATGCATGTTTGCACCGTCAATGATTACGAGGAATTTGATATTCCTTTTGAATACCCTGTTGTCATTAAACCTTTGAATATGACAAAGTATGCTACATGTATTTTCCCAGGCAAGAAAAAAGTGTATATTGCAAAAGATAACGACGAAAAGGATGCTATTTTCCACGCTATTTATAAGGAATCGGCATACCGAGATGACTTAATGATACAGCAATATATTCCTGGTGAAGATGCTCATATGTGTGTCGTAAATGCTTATGTTGGGCAAGATAGTAAGGTAAAACTGCTATCTGTAGGTAACCCAATTTTAGAAGAGCATTCTCCAGAGGGAATTGGTCGCTATGTAGCCATCATGACAGCATACGATAAAGACTTAATGGATCGCGTGAAATTGTTTCTAGAGGAAATTCGATTCCAAGGCTTTGCCACGTTTGATATGAAGTATGATGAACGTGACGGTCAATATAAGTTATTAAGTATTGAATTACATAATGAACTTTCAAATTATTATGTGACTGCAAGTGGCTATAACTTAATGCAATATGTTGCAGATGATTTTATCCGCGGAAGCAAGCAACAGCTAACATATGTTCAGAACAAGCATCTTTGGACAATTGTGCCGAATGGTGTCCTTTTTAAATATGTACAAAATGAACAGCTTGTGATAGAAGCGAAAAGCCTTATTCGCCAAGGAATGGCTACGGATTCAATCTTTAATTATAAGGATATGAATGCGAAGCGTTGGTTGAATATAACGCTTGATAATTTAAGCTTTTATCGCCAATATAAGAAATATTTTAACAACAAAGGTCTGTCAAACTAATGAAAAAACAAACTTTAGGTATAATTGGTGGCGTTGGTCCACTTGCAACGATGTTTATCGGTGAAATGATTGTAAGACGTACGAAGGCAGCGAAGGATCAGGAACATTTACATACAATCATTGATAATGATACGAATATCCCAGATCGTACTGCCTTTATTTTAGATAGTACAAAAGAAAACCCTGTACCAGTGATAGTCGCAGATGCAAAAAAGCTTGCTTCTGTTGGAGCAGATATGATTGCTATTCCATGTAATACGGCACATACCTTTTATGATGAGATTGTTGAAGGGTCTCCAGTTCCTGTATTACATATGATAAGAGAAACAGCAAAGCGTGCCTCTGATTTAGGTGCAGAACGTGTAGGCATTTTAGCGACTACTGGTACATTAACCTCACGCATGTATCAAGATGCGTTAGAGGAATTTGGTATAACACCAGTTGTCCCAGACGATATGATGAAAGAAAAAGTGATGTCTATTATTTATGATTATGTAAAGGCTGGAAAGGATGTCTCTCAGGAGGATTGGCAGCCGATAGAAGAAGCAATGCTCGCACTTAATTGTGATCGTATCGTATTAGGATGTACAGAATTATCTATCGTCAATCGAGATTTAAAATTAAGTGACAGATATATCGACTCATTAATCGTGTTAGCAGAACGTGCTATATTAGCATGTGGCTATGAAATAGTAGTTTAACAATTGAATGAACGAAATAAAAATCTGTTCGCTTATCGCAGGTAAGTTGTAAACCTTCAAAGAAGCTCAAGTGTCTATAAGGGCTTGAAGGCTGACCAATCCCGTGATGAGACGTGCAGATTTTTTTTATCTACATACTCAAATTTCGTTAGGGGAAGATTAAGAAAACGACATTTTTGAAACGATTATACAAAGGTTTACGTACATATGAAGAAGGAAAATGATTAGTGTGTTAAACTAGTGTCAAGCAGATAGAAGGTGGGAAATTACATGTCAGTAATAAATTTATTAAATGAAGATGTACAAGCAAAATGGAAATTTGAAGAGCCGATGAAAATTCAAGAAGAAATGATTCCAGCAATGCTTGACGGCAAAGATATTGTAGCTGAATCGCCTACAGGATCGGGGAAGACTTTGGCTTATGTACTTCCTTTACTAAATAAAGTAAATGGTTCAAAAAAACAAACACAAGGACTTATTGTAGCCCCATCACAGGAGCTAGCAATGCAAATTGTAGAGGTTATTCGTGAATGGACAGCAGGTTCTGATATAACGGTTCAACAACTAATTGGTGGTGCTAACTCTGCACGTCAAATCGAAAAGTTAAAGAAAAAACCGACGATAGTAGTAGGAACACCTGGTCGATTAAATGAATTAGCACGTGCTGGAAAGTTAAAGCTAAAAGAAGTTGAAACAGTTATTTTAGATGAGTGTGATCAGTTACTTAGTCGTGAATACCGTGTTGTAGTTAAATCCTTTATCGAAGGTTCAGCATATGGGCGACAAGTAGTTGTTGTGTCGGCAACAATTACGGAGGAAATTGAATTAGTAGCTAGTCGCATGATGTTCGAGCCAGTACGCTTCAAAATTAAACCTGAGGATATGTTAAAGGTGGGTAAAGTTGTACACTCTTTCGTGAAAGTAGAGGAGCGAGATAAAACTGATTTCCTACGCAGACTTTCACATACGGAAGGATTACGTGCACTTGCTTTCGTCAACAATATAGATCAATTGCTGATGAAGGAAACGAAATTACAATACCGTTCGGCACCGATTGTGACATTACATTCTGACATGAAGAAGGAAGAACGTAAAAAGGCGTTAGATGCATTCCGTAAAGGTGATGCGCGTATTTTAATTGCTACAGATATTGCAGCACGTGGTTTAGATATTGAAGGTTTAACACATGTTATTCATGTAGATGTACCAAGAACAATTGAGCAGTATTTGCATCGTTCTGGTCGTACAGGTCGTGCTGGAGCAGATGGTGAAGTACTAACGTTATTATCTTATCGTGATGAAAAAACTTATAAAAAATGGACAAGAGAAATTTCTGCGAAACCTGTACAGAAAGTCTGGCATGAAGGCAAGCTAGTGGAGGGTAATTCAAAAACAATTGGACAAAAGCGAGGTAAATAATATGACTTTTGAAGAAAAATTACAAGCATATGCAGAACTTGCGGTAAAAGTTGGTGTCAATATTCAACCAGGGCAATACTTATTAGTCAACACATCAGTGGATGCACTGGATTTCGCCCGTTTAGTTGTGAAAGAAGCTTATAAAGCTGGAGCAGGACGTGTTCATGTTAACTTTTCAGATGATGAAATGGATCGTGCTTATTTTGAGCATGCCTCAGATGAAGAATTTAATCGTTTTCCAGAATGGGTAGTCAAAATGCGTGAAGAGTTGATCGAACGTAAAGGAGCACTATTATGGATTGATGCTTCAGACCCTGATAATTTAACAGGTATTTCAACAGATCGTCTAGCTACTCATCAAAAGGTATCAGGAGCTGCTCTGAAAAACTATCGCAACGCCGTAATGAAAGATTTAATAGCTTGGTCGATCGTTGCAGTTCCTTCACCAAAGTGGGCATCGAAGGTATTCCCGAACTTAGCAGCAGAGGAACAAGTACCAGCATTATGGGAGGCCATTTTTAAAACTGTTCGTATCGGTGAAGGCAATGCTGTTGAAAACTGGCGTGAACACGTAGTAAATTTAGAATCTCGTGCGGCCCTACTGAACAGTAAAAAATATGCAAAGCTTCACTATACAGCGCCAGGTACTGATTTAACAATTGCATTAGCGCCACAGCATAAATGGCTAACTGGTGGTAGCAAAACGCCAGATGATACGATCTTTATTGCGAATATGCCGACAGAAGAGGTTTATACGTTACCGATGAAACAAGGTGTAAATGGCTATGTGAGCAATACAAAGCCATTAGTTTATCAAGGGAATATTATTGATGGCTTTAAACTGACATTTGAAGAAGGAAAGATTATTAAGGCTGAAGCACAGGTAGGACATGATTTATTACAGGAGCTTATTAATGTAGATGAAGGCTCTTGCTATTTAGGTGAGGTAGCACTTGTACCGCATGAATCACCAATTTCAGCATCAGAGATTTTATATTTTAATACATTGTTTGATGAAAATGCATCGAACCATTTAGCGATTGGCGAAGCTTATCCAACTTGTTTAGAGGGTGGAAGAGATTTAGAAAACGGCCAGCTTGAAGCGTTAGGTGCAAATATTTCAGTAACGCATGAGGACTTTATGATTGGCAGCGGTGAAATGGACATTGACGGTATTTTACCAGATGGAACTGTAGAGCCAATTTTCCGCAAAGGTAGCTGGGCATTTTAAGACTCTTCATGTGAAGAAAGGAGTTTTAGCAGATGAAACGATTACTTAGCTTAATTGGTACAGCAATACTCATGATGGCATTGGGTGTTTCATCTGCTTTTGCTCAGACTGAAAACTACCTGTCGATTGGAGATTCCTTGGCGGCTGGTCAAACACCTCATCAACAGATTGATACAGGCTACAGTGATTTAATCGCCATGAGATTGGGGATGACTGGGCAATTGAGTTTCTATACGAAGGAGCTCGCTTTCCCAGGCTTTACAACAGCTGATGTATTGAAACGAGTTAAATCTAAGGAAGCAAGTGACTTACTAGCAAATGCAACACTTATTACTATTTCGGCAGGTGCCAACGATTTACTTCGTCTAGTGCAGATCAATCCGGCTGCCGGTACATTAGCCTTTTCACAACTTCAAACGGATTATGCATTAAACGTTGCCAGAAAAAATATGGCGGAGATTTTAGAAGAATTAAAAGTACGAGCACCTAAAGCAAAGATCTATATAATGGGCTATTACTTTGCATATCCAAATGTTCACGCTACGCAAAAAGAAGGAACAAATGCACAGCTTGTGAAGTTAAATACGATTTTAAAGCAACAGGCAGAGCATGCTGGAGCAACTTATGTAGATGTGTATGATGTCTTTGGGTTAAACGCAATAAACTTTTTACCAAATATCGCTGATGTACATCCAAATTTTGAAGGCTATCGCCAAATGGCAAATGCATTTTTAAAGGAATATAGTGGAAGTGATGCTCTAGCTATTTCTTCAAACGAACTGCCAAAGCCTAACCCTATATCATTTGAGCAGATTTTAGAACGACAGGTGAAGGCGGAGCAGAAAAAAGAAGAAAAAGAAAAAGAAAAGCCAACTCCTACGGCACGTAACATTCAAGGTTTCAAAGGATACGCCGCTTTTATGGAGAAGGTAAGAGCAAAACGTTTTAATCATAATTATTTGTAACAGGGCATCGACAGTGATGCTCTTTTTTTATATTGAAGATATATCAATAAGCGACGGATAGAATCCTGGTAACGACGGAAAGAATTGTCGAAGCGACGGATTGAACCCAGGGAACGACGGAAAGAATCGCCGAAGTGACGGATACCCCGACACCTCAGCTCCCCACATTATGATGAGGAACCTTTATCAAACTAATAAAAGGAAAAACAATCAATCTATCAGCCGTGATAAAATGAAATAGACAGGGAGGCGCAAAGAATGAAAATATTTCATACAGCAGATTGGCATTTAGGGAAGCTTGTACAAGGCGTCTATATGACGGAGGATCAACAATATATTTTACAGCAATTTATGCTAGCCATTGATGAGGAAAAACCGGATGTAATCGTAATAGCAGGTGATTTATATGACCGTTCAATGCCCCCGATTGAGGCAGTGAATTTACTAAATGATATTTTGGCGGAAATTGTGCTTGATAAAAAAATCCCTGTGTTAGCAGTTGCCGGGAACCACGATAGTGCTGGTCGATTGAACTTTGGCAGTAGTTTAATGAGTGATAGTGGATTACATATTAAAGGCCAATTTACGAAAGATCATGCACCGATAGTTTTACGTGATGAGTACGGCGAAGTACATTTTCATCTCGTACCATATGCAGAGCCGGCTTCGGTACGGACTATTTTAGAGGATGATTCCATTCGTTCTCATCAAGATGCGATGGAAAAAATTATCGAACATATTGGGCGAAATTTAGATACTACAAAGCGTAATGTTTTTGTTGGACATGCCTTTGTGACGAAGTATGGGGAAGAGGAAGCGAATACGAGTGATTCAGAGCGACCTTTATCAATAGGAGGCTCGGATTGTATAAATGCAGCATTGTTTAAGCCTTTTAATTACACAGCACTAGGACATTTGCATAAAGCGCATTTTGTGTTGAATGAAACGATTCGATATGCTGGCTCTCCATTGAAGTATTCATTATCTGAGCACTTACATGAGAAGGGCTTTTTAATAGTTGAGTTAGATGCACAGGGAGAAATCACTGTTACAAAAAGAAAGCTTATAGCGAGACGAGATCTACGTGTGGTAGAGAGTTTAATGGATGATTTATTGCAATTACCACCTAGTGATGATTATGTATTTGTACGCTTAACAGATACGACGCCTGTAACTTCTCCCATGGAACGTATTCGTACAGTGTTTCCTCATGCGATGCATGTTGAGCGTAAAGTAATACGTCAAGAAGCACCACATGAAATTCAAGCTGTTGAGACAGAGAAGATAGAAGACATTGATTTATTCCGATCATTTTTTACAGATATAATTGGTGTACAGCCAGATCAAGATACTGAGCGTCTATTTACAGAGATGCTACAAGAACTATTAGATGAGGAGCGAGAGACAGTAAAATGAAGCCTTTAAAGTTAACGATTACTGCATTCGGTCCCTATAAAAATACTGAGGTTATTGATTTCCAACAGCTAGGTGAACACCGCCTATTTGCGATTTCCGGAAAAACAGGTGCGGGGAAAACAACAATTTTTGATGCTATATGCTATGCACTTTACGGAGCAGGTAGCGGTGAGGATCGTCAGGATACGGCTATGCTACGAAGCGGGTTTGCAGATGATGATGTGTATACTGCCGTTGAACTCGTTTTTGAAATGCATGATAGGGTCTATCAAATTTTACGTCAGCCAGGTCATATTAAAGAAAAAAACAAAAGTATTACTGGTAAGAAAATTGAAATGGCTGAAATAAAAGGAGACATGCTTGATTATAGTATTGTAGAAAAGCAACAAACGCTTGAGGTAGATAAAAAGCTACAGGAAATAATAGGTCTCACAAAGGATCAGTTTAGTCAAATTGTTATGCTTCCACAAGGTGAATTTCGCAAGTTGTTAACCTCAGATTCGACGAATAAAGAAGTTATTTTGCGTAAAATTTTTAAAACAGATCGCTTCGGTGCTATGACAAAAAGACTTGATGCGAAACGAAAAGAAGCAGAAAGTGATTTACTGCGTGCTAAACAATTAAAGGAGCATCTTCTTGGTCAAATTGCGGGGGCTTTACCACAGCGTTCATCATCTTTATTTACTTGCATTACTAATAATACCGAAAATATGCATCAGTTGAAGAAGGTTTTGGAAGAAGAGCAGGTATACTATACTGAATGTATACAATTAGAACAGCAGCGCTATAAAGAAGCTTATGCGCATCATCAAAAAGAACAAGAATATTACAGTATGGCGAGAACACTGAATGAACAATTTGATGAGCAAACTAATCGTCAAAATCGCCTACAAGTATTGCTACAAGAACAAGATATATATAGCGCAAAAGAACGCGAAATTGCATTAGCGGAGAAAGCGGAGCGTCTTGTTATACTTGAGCAACAATGCATTGATTTACGTGCTGAGCAAAATCGTAAAGAACAATCTTATCAGCAAGCAATTACAGAGCAGCAAAACGCAGAGGCTCAGTTAAAAATAGCACAAGAAAAGTTTAACATTGAAGAGGCGAAAGAACCTGAACGTGAACATGTTTTACAACAGGAAATACAGCTGCAAGCATTATTACCAAAATTCGAGGCGTATGAGCATAATTTGCAGCAAATGCAAATAGCAGAACAATATGTTGCAACAGCAAAGCTAGCAGTAGAGGATAATAGTAAAATCGTAGAAACAGGACAAATGAAAGTTCAGCAATTAGCAAAAACAATTGATCAATATGAAAAACAGCTTGAGCCATATGAAAGTTATTTAGAACAGCTACCGAAGCTAAAAGAAAACGTATTATTACTAGCGCAAGTTGAAAAATACACGAGAGCAGTTGCAATTGCTGAGCAGGATGTAGCCATTACTAATGTCCAGTATCAAGAAAGTAAGCAGGCTCTTCAAAAGCTGGAGCAGCAATGGATTGCGAGTCAGGCAAGTATTTTAGCACAGCAGCTTAAGGATGGAGATCCTTGCCCAGTGTGCGGTAGTACAACACATCTCGAAACACATAGTGAGCAATTAGAGATGATCGAATTAGCACAGGTGGAAGCTTTACGAGGAAAGGCTACTACTGATGAGCGCAAGTTTTTAGAGAAAGAGGCTTTCTTGAATTCTACAAAGCATCTTCTACAAGAGGCGCTAGAACAGTTAGAGACGAATGAGATTGATCAATCGAATCAGGCACAAATTGTAGCTTCCTTGCAAAACGTAGAGCAACAAATAACAATCTTAAAAGTAGTGAGCAATCAATTGTCTGATATACGTATGCAACAAAAGGATCATCGCACACGAATGGAGCAGCTACAAGAAAAGCAAATAAAACTAGAGCAATACTTAGCTGAGAAGACGAAGGAATTGACTAAGCAACAAGCAATTGTGGAGGAGCAGCAAAAGCATATTCCAGAAAATCTTACGACGCTACAAGCATTGAAGCAGGCGATTGCTGATATAGGTTCACAAAAGGTAGCATTACAAACTGCGTGGAATATCAGTCAACAAAGCCTGCAATTTGCCAAAGAAGCAGCAAATAATACTAGAATGGCGATAGAAATTGCGAAACAGGCTTTTGAGGAATTAAAGCTAAAAATGGATGAAAAGCGCGAGCAATTTTCAGTAAGTATGAAGGAAGCAGGCTTTGAAAGCTATGAAGAATTTGCTGCTGGGAAGCGTAGCATGTTGCAAATAGAAGCTTTACGGAAGGCTTGCAATGATTATGCACTACAAATCCACACATTACAGGTACAAATTACTGAGGGAGAGAAGCATCTTAAAGGGCAAGAGAAGCAAGATTTAACGGCAATGGAAGAAAAGTTAGAGATGCTTCGTGTCACATATGAGGAAGCCTTTAAAGTATTGCAACAAATGGAAGGATTTGCGAAAGCTTGTGCAGACTTTATCGAAAAAGTTGAGGAGGCCGAGCAGGAGATTCGTTTACTTGAAAAAGAGGCGGGACGAGTGAAGGAACTTTATGCAATGCTAAATGGACAGAATGTGAAAAAGCTGTCCTTTGAGCGTTATATTCAAATCAATTATTTAGATAAAATTACAGAGGCAGCAAATGTCCGGCTTTATCATCTATCCAACGGTCAGTTTGAACTACGACGTTCAGATCGATTAGAAAAGCATGCCAAGCAAAGTGGGCTTGGACTAGATGTGTATGATGCCTATACGGATCAATTACGAGATGTGAAAACATTGTCGGGGGGAGAAAAGTTTAATGCGTCTTTAAGTCTTGCCCTTGGTATGGCAGATGTCATTCAAAGTTTCCAAGGTAATATCCGCATTGAAACGATGTTTATTGATGAGGGCTTTGGTTCTCTCGATGAAGAAGCGTTAAATAAAGCGATTGATACGCTTATTGATTTACAAGATTCTGGGCGTATGATTGGAGTTATTTCTCACGTTGCAGAGTTAAAAGCTACAATGCCCGCAGTGTTGCATGTCGAAAAAGCAATGAACGGTCATAGTCAAACATATTTTGAAGTAAAATAAAATAAGAGGCGTATTTCCATTGTATGGAAATACGCCTCTTTTTCATTTTTTAGTTACGTTAGGATTTGTTCCTTTCTTTGCAGCGATTACTTTTTTTACAATGGGGATAGCGATAGGTGCTAATTTTACTGCGACTTTGATTACTTTAGATACTTTCACAAAATAACAGCTCCTTTTAGTACTAGCTGTTCAAGGTTGAAATGAAACTTATCGGACAACGCGAACAGCTTGGATAATATTCCAAATAACGATTCCGATTGAAACTAGTAAGTAAATTGCGAATGAAGCAAACCAAATGATAAGAAACGTATTACTACCTGAATCAGGGTCGAAATTGGTGTTGAATGATAAAGTTGAGAAGACAAAGACGACAAATAATATAATTCCGAATGCTACTGGGATTAAATGTGATATTAGTGCTCGAATAGAGTGACTCTTTACGTCGCTATCTTTTGTAACAAAGTAAACGACTAATGGCACAATAAAAGGTGCGAATAAAATACTGAGATAACTAAAGGCAGATAAAATTTTTTGGTTCTCCATAGTTGTACCTCCTTTTTTAATATTTACGCATGAAAAACAGCAAAGTTTCAAAAAAAATGTAGAAGAGGTTGTAATCGCAACAGTGTTTGCGTAAAATGAGGTTGTTCAAATAAATTAAGATGTAACGACCACAAGGGGAGCTGATGATGTCAGCTGAGACTGGGCACGTAATGCCTTGACTCTTCGAACCTGTAAGTTAACACTTGCGTAGGGATGTGGATAGAAACCGACACTTTTACGATGTGAGGCTCTGTCCTGGCATCGTTTTTTTATCTTTGTTAATGCCAGATAGGGACATATTTGCCAACTGATTTCTATTCCTGCTCTTGTATCCTACATCGGAACAAAGGAGAGAATAATTATGGACAATAAAAGACTTTTAATGCTTGTGGAGATTGCGATATTCGCAGCGATTGGCCTTGTGCTTGATCAGGTTTCCTTTAAAGTATGGGCACAAGGAGGATCTGTTAGTCTAGTGATGGTGCCAATAATATTAATAGCATTTCGCTGGGGGCTAATTCCAGGCATGACAACGGGTTTACTCATTGGTGTTATGCAAACAATGTTTGGTGCCACTATTGTGCATTGGCTTCAAGGCATACTCGATTATGGTGTTGCCTTTACAGTTGTGGGCTTGGCGGCCGTTGTTCGTCAACCTGTGCTAGAGGCTGCTAAAGATTTAAACAAAAAGAAAATGGCGCTTTATATTATTTTAGGAACTGTATTAGCAGGCTTCTTACGTTATGCAACACATACCATTGGGGGCGCTGTATTTTTCGCAGAGTATGCTGGTGATCAAAATGCATGGATTTATTCAATCATCTATAATGGGACTTACATGTTACCAGCAACAGTTTTAACGGCAATTGTCGGTGTTCTGTTATTTACGGCAGCACCACAATTAATGCAACGAAAATCATAATTAGTATGCCCTTCACATTAGTGGAGGGTTTTTTGTTTTGCTTTTTCGAAAAGATTGTTGCTATTCAACTCCCATGAAAGAACTCAATCCCATCTTTCATTTTCTGTGGTGAAGTGCTGATTTTTGTGCTTCATGGATGGCTAACGGGGCAGTTTAGTGCAACAAGGAACGATAGAAATACAATAAATATGGAGTTTTGGGGAATAATGATACTAAACAAATTTAAGGAGAATCAGAAATGAAAAAATTGCTTTTTAGCCTTATCTTCGTTTTTGTAATTCTACCTTCACAAACACACTCTGAGAATAAAATTGAAGAGTTGCCACCTTGTTCAGTAATACTTGAACCAACAAAAAACGTAACTAAAAATGCCAGAGGAGTAGCACTGATTTATAATATTGAAAGAAAGTTTAATGATGAACGAACAAGTCTCAGTGTTCACGCACTTCATTTACCAAAACCATCTAGTTTTGGGGATTATGATGGTTATGAAGTATTAGCATATATTCCGAAGGAAATAAGCTGGATTTTCTCATTGTCTCCTTTAACTGAATATGGAGAAACTATTTGGGCTGGGAATTTAGATGAAGTTTCTCCTGTAATGCGACCTACTCGTATCGAAGTCCGAACAGTCAATACAACGACAAAGAAAACGGGTCCTATTGTACTTGAAAAAATACTAAAACCTTGTTGAACTAACAGGTGCTTTACTTAAAGATGGGATGCCACAGAGATCCCATCTTTTTCTTATTCAACTATCGGGGCAGTTTAGTGCAACAAGGAGTACCTTCAAAATTATGGGGATTTACAACGCTAAGTTAAGAAATGTGACCAAACGACGCTTCTGGAATTTAAA
>NZ_JBNNTW010000019.1:0-35277 GCF_050279145.1 Lysinibacillus sp. NPDC094177
TATTTTTTTATGAAAAAAATTTAAAGCCGGTGAATTTTACTGATCGTAAAATTTCACCGGCTTTTTAGTTTAGAGATGGGTTTTGTCCCAGCCTCAATGTGAGAAGATATGGACTTTTTCAGTGCCCTCGAAAATATCCAAGCGTTATTTCTTTATATTTATTTGTTTGATATTCCCGACTGCATTTCGTAATTTCTAACGACCATTCCGTTAGATTTTATCATTCCAAACTTCTCATAATAAGGAACTAAGTCATCGTCGCAACACAAATCAACCATATAGATATCATCAAGTTCTTTTAACATTTGTTTGATTAATTCCTTGCCAATACCATTATTTTTATACTCTGGCAAAACTTCAAGAAACGGAATGTAGGCAGATAGAACCCCATCGCTAATCGCTGTTACAAATCCAACTACTTTATTAGAATTTTCGTCTATAGCAATGACCACTTTACTGCTGTTTTTTAATAGCTTTAAGTGAGTTTGTGGATTTGGTTGATTAGGCCAATCAACAAAGAAGCCATTTAACATATCAGATGAAATTCCATCAAGAGAATTTTTGTATATCAACATATATCACTCCTAATTTATCTATAATTTTTTAGGTAGATAATATATTTCAATAATAAAGTAACAAATTTGCGACCTCCAAACTTTTCTAGATTACTATTAAGATATTAGATTTAAATTCTAAAAATCCTTCTTCTTTGTACTTTTGAAATACATTTAAGAAATAAGGTTATATCCTACAAAAAGTAATTTGAGTAAAAAAAGAACGTATATTTTCAAAATAAAACGTTCTTCCATATTATTTAGAGCATTTGAAGGTTTTCAACTTTCTAATTTTCAAACTACATTTATAAAAAATTGCCCTTTTTTAGCCTTTATTTCAAAAGAATATTTTATATTATTCTTTAGTCCATCCAATTTCACGCTTTTACCAGGGGATATCTTAAATTCATCTACTACAACATGGCCATTTTCATCTTTTATTCTTAAAATTACATCACTATTACTATTTGCATGATTAACGATTTCCTTGTTCCAAAAAATACTATCGAACTTTAAATAATCCTTTTCGTCAAAATATAACGTTGTCCACTCTTCTATATCATCTATTGAATTTACAGTAGCAGTACTCATTGGAAAAAAGATTTGACGTACAGCTCCCACTTCTTGAACAACTAGTGAGCCTATTATTGTGATAATAAAAGTAATCAAAATGGAAATTAAAACTTGAATACGACGCTTTTTATTAATTTTTTTAAATGGCGCTTTTGCTACCATTACTTCTTCTGGTAGCATATCATTTGTTGGCTCCTCCATCAGTTCCAGATACAATCGACACTCTTCACAATGTTGTAAATGTTCCTCTACAACCCTAGTAGTATCTTCACTACAAATACCATCAATATATGAGGGCAATAAATCCTTTATTATATTACAATTCATCGTAATCACCTCGGATCCTTTCTACCAATTTTAATTTGGCTCGATAATAGGTGACCCTTGCCCAGTTCTCACTTTTATCGAATATCTCACCAATTTCCTTGAAACTAAGATTGACGGAAGTTCTAAGTAAAAATATTTCACGATAAGGTTCTTTTAATAGATGAACTTCCCTATGTAATGAAATAAATGTATTTCGTTTTGAAAGCTGCACCTCTGGTAATTCCGCATTAGATGGAACATCCAACCCCATTTCCATCATTTGTTCTACACTCACATAACTAGTACGTTTTTCCCTTTTTAAATGGTTATAGTATGTATGCTTTGCTATTTGGCATAACCAAACAGACATCTTACATTCACCGTTGTATCGGTCAATTGACTTCACAGCTTGATAAAAGGTTTCTTGTGTCAGTTCTTCAGCTAAATCGACATTAGTTGTTAAACAAATAAGAAACCGTTTTACTTCATCTGCATAAGATTTGTAAATTTCATTTAAATCCTTCACTTTCCTCCCTCCTCTCTCTAGCCTTTTAACGGTGGATACATATATATAGATCATAATGAAGATTCGTTACAAAAATTTTTATTTTTTTCAATTATTTTTTTATTTAATATAAAAAACCCTTCACAATCATGATTTTACTCAAATTGTGAAGGTTCATAAAAACATTCTATCCATCATGAACGAGGTATTAAAATTACCAAAACACCAATCAAACAAATGCCTGCTCCAACGAAATCCAAGATGTCTGGTTTTTTCCCATCGATTCCCCAGCCCCACAAAATCGAAAGGACAATAAAGACACCTCCATAGGCAGCGTAGACTCTTCCGAAGGTTGGAAAGGTCTGAAAAGTTGCGACAACTCCATATAAAGCCAACGCAATCCCACCTATAATTCCCCAATAAAATGGTTTGCCTTCTCTTAACCAAAGCCAAATTAAATAGCCACCACCAATTTCGCCAATACCTGCGAGGATAAATAATAATGTTGCACCGATCATTTTTTTCACTCTTTCTATATATGTTTGAAGAAAAATTGCATTATCCGCTCTATTATACATAAAAGCACGTAACCATGAATGAAATTAAAAAATTTTCGACTTTCTCCCCTTACTTGTAACACTCTTTCTTTCTTGCTTGCTTCTTTCTCTCTCTTTATTACAATCCCCAGTATGTAATCGTATCCGTAACGCCAATAAAAATCAGAATAACACCCGCTACATTTTGAATTACTCTTCCCATTTTCATGCTTGTTCGCATAATAAATCTTTTTGCGTCAAATAAATGAATAAGCCCCAGTATTACTAGTAGTGGTATAGAGGTTGCTATACCAAAAATGGCCGGCAAAACTACCCCATACGAAAAGGTTACAACTGTTGGCATTAACCACACGAAAAATAACACAAACATCGTAGGGCAAAAGGCTATGGAAAAACTCGCACCCATCAGAAAGGAGCCCAATTTCCCCTCTTTTAAAACAGACGGAATATACTTAGGAATTCGATTTAGTAATTTCAATTTTAATATTCCAATTAGCACGAGTCCTGTTAGTAACATGATTGGACCAATTACTTTGCGAAAAATAGGAAAATACTTTGTCATCTCAGTTTCAAAGGACTGACCTAATAACCAGGCGAATAAACCTATTAAACTAAATACAACAACTTTCCCTAGAATAAAAAACACAATTTCTTGCCAATTGTTTTTCATTTGTAAAGTTCGACTTCCATAAAAAGTGATAGCACTCATATTCCCCGTTAATTGACAAGGAGCTAAAGCTCCTATTAATCCAAGAAGAATCGCAATAATGAGTGGGGAATGTTCATAGGAATTTAGAAATACTGTAATCGGTCCACTAATAATTTGGCTTATTTTCGACATTAAACTATACATCTAGAAACACCTTCAATTTTTTATTGTAAGTCACAGATTTAGTACCTCTAGTTATTAACTGCATCATTGTATTTCAGATGACAAACTGTTAAGAACGCCTCAATATCCGCTGTGCAATATTTCGTAAAAAATAGCTATTCATTATAATCATTCACAAGAACACAAAAGAAAAATCCTGTATCAAAAAAATTAACACAGGATTTTAATCAAACTTCATTTTAACCACAATTAAGTATTAATCCACCTTAATTTGACCCATCATTCCATTATCCTCATGCTCTAGAATATGGCAATGGAACATGTAGACGCCCTTATGCTTAAATTGTACAGCTATTTTTACTGTCTCATCTGGTTTTACGGAGATACTGTCCTTCCATCCTTGTTCATTTTCAGGTGGCTTTTTCCCATCACGAGAGAGTATTGTAAATTGTGCTCCATGAATATGGAACGGATGAATCATGCCGCCCATCATATCCGGCTTATTATAAATTTCCCATACCTCAGTAACCCCTTGTTTTTGGGTGAAATCAATTCTTTTCGGATCAAATTTCTTTCCGTTTATCGTTACCATGTCCATCATTCCAAAGAGTTCCACTTTTTTTGTAACAGGTAGATTCATTTCTTTACCTTCTAATGACAGATCATTCAATTGTTTAGGGACCCTACTCGCCTCCCCACTTTGATCTGTGACTACAAAAGGTAAAAGAACAGAACCATCCTCATTTATTAAAGCTAGGTCATTAACATCCGTAATTTTTGAAAAGTCAACTACGATTTCTGCCCTTTCGGAAGGCGTAAGTGTAATCTCTTTTAAAGAAACAGGTTCATTCAAAAAACCACCATCCGTTGCGATTTGAAGAAAGGAATCTCCTGTATTCAATTTAAAGGTATAATTTCTAGCATTAGATCCATTTAATAAACGAAGACGCACTTTCTCTTTGGTTACAGTCAATTTAGGATTGATCGTTCCATTAATTATTAATGTATCACCAATCGTTCCGTCTTGGTTCATTGTAGCACTATAATTCAATTGCTTCTTATCATCAAATGTTCTATCTTGGAAAATCAAGGGGAAATCGTTCTTCCCATAATCATTTGGCAATCCAAGACTTTTTGAATGTTCATCTTCAATATAAACCAAGCCTGCCAGCCCTTTATATACCTGTTCAGCCGTCTTTCCATGTGGATGAGGATGGAACCATAGCGTTGCTGCTTCCTGATTCACCTTAAACTCGATTGTTTTTTCTTCCCCTGGTTTAAGAATGCTTTCTGGCCCACCATCTTCTTCCCCTGACACTTCTAATCCATGCCAATGAAAAGTTGTATTCTCATTAAGTTCATTTATAGTTCTAATCTTTACGATTTCACCTTTTTCAAGACGAATCATCGGGCCGAGAAATGATCCGTTATACCCATACGTATTTGTTTGAACACCATCAAATATTTCTGTTTTTCCTTTTTGTGCCCTAACTGTGTATACAATTTCATCCTTATTATTACGTTGAAGTTCAGCTGGGATTTTCACTTCATTTTTACCGGTTGAATTGTTTAAACTTACCACGTTGCTATGACTCTCATGTCCCTTCATCTTATCATGGTCCATGTCTTTCATATTCTTTGAAGAGTGATCCATCCCCTCCATCTTCATAGAGGAATGATCCATGTCCTTCATATCGTTATTATCTCCCTGGCTACAAGCCCCAAGTGTGACCAAACTTGCAATAATACTTACTAATGCTATTTTCCTCATATCAACCATTCCTTTCATCTTAAGTATAAAGAACAGTTGTGTAGGAATTATGTAGAAAACGGCATTTGTATATAAAATGTAGTTCCTATATTTTTCTCACTTTTGACGGAAATTGTACCATTATGTGCTTCCACTAGCTTTTTGGTTATTGTCATACCAATACCATTGCCAGTATATCGATTTTCCACTCGGTAATTTCGTTGAAAGATTTTTTGACTTGTTTCTTCATCCATACCGACTCCATTATCATGTACAAGAATTATATAATTGTTACTTTTTTTAAATAATTTGATTAATATAGTGCCATCTTTTTGAACATGGTACATAGCATTTTTTATAATATTGTGTAGAATTTGATTCAATCTCAAGGCATCTACTTTTGCATTGATTGTTTTGTCTAAATCCAATTCTACCTGTATTTCTTTTTCAAGTATTTCACTTGCCAACGCAATAACAGACTTTTCGATCAAATTAGCAATCGGTTGATCTTTCATAATGACCTTAAATGTAGGATTATTAATATCATTTAATGTATCTAATTCTCCAACAAGGAGAATTAGCCTATCAATTTCCTCCACACATGCTTTCAAACGATCTGGAGTAGCTGTCCAAATTCCATCTTCAAATGCACTTAAATAGCTTTTTATTGAAGCTAATGGATTACGAATTTCATGTGCAAGATCCTGTGTCATTTCTTTACGACGAAGTTCATAAGTGTTTAACGTTTCATCTAGTTTCATCAGTGATCTACCTAATTGACCAATTTGATCATTAATTGTGTAGCTTATTTTTAAGCGACGGTCTCCACGCACTAGTCTTAACGCAAAGAGATTCAGTTCTTGGATAGGTTTCGTTAATGTTTTTGCAATTAACAAACTAGAAATTAGTATAAAAATAAGCAAAAGGCCTGATGACCACATTGCCGTTTCCCGTAATGCCATATCAAAGTGATGAATTAATTCCTTGGAATTTGTAATATGGAGCATCATCAAATGTTCATGACCTTTATAAAGTAATATCCCTGTTATGAATAAGAGTATGCTTGTAGAAAATATAGCTATAATTAAGGCAACTTTTATATGAAATTTCATTGATTTATAACCTTTTTATTTATTTTATACCCCAAACCAAAGACCGTTTGGATGTACTCTTCCTTCATTTTTTTACGAATATTTTTAATGTGTTGATCCACAATACGAGGATTTATGTTCGAATCAAAACTATATATTTTTTGAATGATATCATCCCTGCTAAAAACCTTTTTAGGATTTTCAACTAGTAATAGTAAAATGCTAAATTCATGTGGCGTGAGCTGAATACTTTGATGATTGACTAATACTTTTCTCTCATCTTTATGGAGTTCCAACTGTCCAAAAATAATAATTTGGCTTTTATGTGAATTGGGTAACAACCTCTCTGCTCTTATTAATATTTCTTTAGGATGAAATGGTTTAACTACATAATCATCTGCGCCCATTTCAAATCCAATTACCTTATCATCAATAGAGATTTTTGCTGTAAGCATAATCACAGGAATATCGTAATTTGATTTTACATATTGGCAAATATCTTCTCCAGCCATATCCGGCAACATTAAATCTAATATAATCATATCAAGAGGTACCTGATCGATCACTTGGATTGCAGATTCTCCTGTATGTGCAATATATGTATGATCTCCGTTATTTTCAAAATAAGATGCCAATACCTCTGTAATCTTTTCTTCATCATCGACGATTAACACTATCATTTTCCAATTACACCAACTTTGTAAAAGAAATTCAAGAATATTATAAACAATAAAAAGCGTTTCATTCAAACAATTCCTCAATCTAATAGGCACATAACATTATTATCATATAACGTTTTTCAGTCCACTATTTACCTTTTTGAGTTTAAGGTCATGAAACTATACATAATAAGCTACCCCATGCTAATAGTATAATAGCTTGACTTGCTCCTCTAATCACCAACTACGTCTTTGTATATCAGATGGCATACTGCTAAAAACGCCTCAATATCCGCTGTTACATATTTCGTTAAAAAATAGGTATTCGAAACAATATGAGAACATTCATTTAACGAATAGCTATGAAGCAATTGCTGGTGAGTTTCAGCCTCAATGACACTCTTTGGTAAAAAGGCAATTCCTAATCCTTGCTTGACAAAGTTTTTTATAACCTCTGTTTGATTGATATTCATGCTTTTATAGCTTGGGAATTGTTGTAGTACTTGTTGGATGTCTTGCCAGTAAGGTGCATATTCATGTGTTAATATAGTTTCCTGTTGTAAAAGAGTCCGTGCATCGGTCGCCCTTTTTGACATCGGAGCTATCAATTGAAGTGGTTCCTGTGCGAGAAGTACTGTGTGAATATCACGTGTCGATGTTAATTTTGATAAACCGATATCTACTTTACCTGCATATACCGCTTCACCAATTTCATTGGACTGTAACAGTTCGATCGTTATTTGAATAGAAGGTTTTTGCTGCTGAAATGTATCAATGATTACTGGTAATGTAGAATTGGCAATTTGTGGTGCGACACCAATTGTTAGCTTGGACGTATAACCATTCAAAAGGGATACAGTAGTTTGTAATCCTTCATCAATCGTTGCCATCATTTTCTCTGCGTGTTGAAGAAAATGAGCACCGATATGATTTAATCTCACGTGCTTTCCCTGTCTTTCAAAAAGTGTAGTTTGTAGATCTTTTTCTAGGTGTTGAATATGCTTCGATACTGTTGATTGTGTAATAAATAGTTTTTCTGCCGTCTCACGAAAATTCTCAGTTTTCGCAGCAACAATAAAAGTTCGTAACCATTCTGTTTCCATAAATAGGCCTCTCTAGTTTTTCATTCATTATATCGAATTATATTTACGTCTTGAAACCTTTTCTAAAAACTAAAAACATTTGAAAGAAGTTAAAAAAGTAGTTGAAGATCCCCAATTTCTTGTATCTTCAACTACTTATTATCTTTTCTCTTATTATTCTTAAAGACTTAGTTAACAGCTTGCTTCACTTTATCTAATATTTCATCGGATGTTGCTAATTGTAATGCTTCTGTTGCTAATGTTTGCATATCCGCTACGGATAAATTTTTAATAATGGAACGTATTTTTAAAATAGATGTTGCACTCATTGAATATTCATCTAGACCTAAACCAAGTAATAGTGGTACAGCATATTCATCCCCCGCCATTTCACCACACATCCCTACCCATTTCTTTTCTTTGTGTGCTGCATCAATGACCATTTTAACCAAACGTAAAATAGCTGGATTATAAGGTTGATATAAATAAGATACTTTTTCGTTCATACGATCTGCTGCCATCGTATATTGGATTAAATCATTTGTACCAATCGAGAAGAAGTCCACTTCTTTCGCAAAAATATCTGCCATCACTGCCGTCGAAGGAATTTCAACCATAATACCTATTTCAATCTGCTCGCTAACAGCTATGCCTTGTGCCAGTAAGTTTTCTTTTTCTTCTAAAAAAATCGCTTTCGCGTCACGGAATTCTTGCAATGTCGCAATCATAGGGAACATAATTTTTAGGTTACCGTATTTGGATGCACGTAGTAATGCACGCAATTGTGTACGGAAAATGTCTTGATAATCTAAGCACAGACGAATCGCGCGATGGCCGAGGAACGGATTCATTTCTGCTTGGAGCGGTAAATACGGTAAATTTTTATCTCCACCAATATCAAGTGTACGGATGACAACCGCTTTCCCTTCCATTCCTTCTAATACCATTTTATACGCTGTAAATTGTTCTTCTTCTGACGGTAAGTTTTCTCGTCCCATATATAAAAATTCTGTACGATATAAACCGATTCCTTCACCACCGTGACGAAGTACACCGTCTAAATCATTTGGAGACCCAATGTTGGCAGCTAGTTCAACTTGAACCCCATCTTTTGAGATTGTTTTTTCATTCAGTAATGTTGCCCATTCTGCTTGTTGAGCAGTAAAGTTTTCCGCTTTTTTTCTAAAAGTTGCAACAACATCTTCTGTTGGGTTCACAAGTACATCACCAGTTAAACCATCCACGATTAATAAATCACCATCTTGAATGGAAGTCGTTGCTGTACCTGTCCCTACAACTGCAGGAATTTCAAGTGAACGTGCCATAATGGCAGAGTGAGATGTACGACCACCAATATCCGTTGTAAAGCCAAGTACAAAGTTGCGGTCCAATTGTGCTGTCTCAGAAGGCGTTAAATCAGTTGCTACAATAATCACCTGTTCACGAAAATTACTTGGATTTGGAATATGTACACCGAGTAAATGTGCTAAAACACGGTTTGAAACGTCTTTAATATCTGCAGCACGCTCACTCATATATTCGTTATCCATACCTTCAAATAATGATACAAACATCATTGAAACTTCACTCAATGCATATTCAGCATTGACAGCCTCATCAGCAATTTTTTGTTTGATAGGTCCAATTAGTTCTGGATCTTTTACGACCAGTAAATGTGCACCGAAAATTCCGGCTTCTTCCGCGCCTAACTTTTCATGAGTTTGCTGTTGAATAGCGGCTAACTCTGCTTCTGTTTTTTCAAGCGCTGCCACTAAACGTCGCTGCTCTGCATCAATATCCTGAATAGTTGTTTTCGTAAACGTTAAATCTGGTTGTACTAAACAATATGCTTTTGCAATGGAAATGCCGTCAGATGCGGCAATACCTTTGAGTTGGATCATTGTGCAAGCCCCGTTTCTGAAATTAATTTAGTTAATACAGTAAACGCTAGTTCTTCATCCTCCCCCTCTACTTGTAGTGTAAATATTGAACCTTGTTTTAGGGCTAATCCCATAACGCCTAAAATAGATTTTAAATTTGCCGTTCTTTGATCTGTCTGCAACTCGATAGAAGAAGCGAATGATGTTGCTGCTGCTACAAGTTGACTAGCTGGACGTGCGTGAATACCTAGTGGGTCTACTACTGTAAATTGTTTTGTTTTCATTGTACATTCTCCCCTTTTTGTAAATCTGTTAAAATAGTAACATTTGGATGTTTCATTAATATACTTGCTGGTATTTCTTCTGTAAATTTAGATGCAAGCACACGTTCTAAAACATCACGTTTATCTTCTCCGACAGCGATTAACAAAATGCTCTTTGCGCGCATTATGGATTGAATCCCCATCGTAAATGCTTGGGTTGGAACTTCATCGATTGAATCAAAGAAGCGTGCATTTGCTTGGCGTGTCGATTCTTCAAGTGTTACAAGATGTGTCAACGAATCAAAAGAAGTTCCTGGTTCATTGAAACCGATATGGCCGTTTTGTCCGATACCAAGCAATTGAAAATCTAATGAATGCTGCTGTAATAATGATTCATAGCGTGCCGCTTCCTCTGTAGGATTATCAGCTATACCATTCGGTAAATAGGATTTTTCAAATGGTTTATGGTGAAATAAATGTTTGTACATATAAAATGCGTAACTTTGTTCATGTTTTGCACTTAGACCAACGTATTCGTCTAGATTAAAGCTAATACAATTTGTAAAATCGATATTAGTTTCACAAATTTCGGCATATAATGGTTCCATTGTACCTCCTGTAGCTAGACCGAACGTTGTAGCACCCTCATTTTTAGCATTCACGATAATGTCTACTGCACGAGCGTATAAATCTTCTTTTGAAGCAAAACGTTCCAATCTCATTTTCCTATTCCCCCTTTTTTATTTTTTAATCCTCACGACTAGGAAACGACCTCTTAGGCTTCGTAAATTACCTTGCCAGCCTTAACCGTTTGTTGCAACATTAAATGTTCATCCAGAATCACAACATCCGCATCAAATCCTTGTTCGATTTGTCCTTTGTTAGCCAATTTTAGTTGTTTAGCTGCATTGTAGCTCGACATTTTAACAAGTTCTTCTAACGAGCAGTTCGTGATGATTTGCATATTACGTACAGCTTGATCCATTTTTAACACACTACCAGCAAGAGCTCCATTTGATAAATGGGCGCCACTTTCGGAGACATGAACCATTTGACCACCTAAGTCATAATATCCATATGGCATTCCTTTTGCTCGCATAGCATCGGTAATTAAAATAATTCCGTCTGCTCCTTTTAAACGATATGCCATATTCACAGCATCCTTGTGCATATGAATAAAATCAACAATGATTTCGGCCTTAATTTCTTCTTCTAATAATACACCACCGACAACACCTGGATCTCGATGATGGAATGGACGCATTTGGTTGTATAAATGTGTACCTTGTGTTACACCATGATGAACCGCTTCTTTCACTTGTTCAAATGTTGCATCAGAATGACCAATCGATACGACCACACCGCTTTCTGCAATTGCTTGAACTACTTCAAATCCATTCGGTTCTTCTGGTGCCATTGTAATTTCTTTAATTTTATTACCGCTTAATTTTTGCCACTTTGTAAATAACGCGAAATCAGGTGGTACGATATGTTCAAGTGGCTGTGCACCTACACGATTTTTTGAGATAAAAGGACCTTCAATATGAATACCTAGAAGTTCTGCCTCATCTGGATTTGATGTAAACTGCGCAATATTTTCAATGGCACGTTCAATACTTTGATAGCTTTGTGTCATAGTTGTAGCTAAAAAGCCTATTGTACCTTCTTTGGCAAGTGATTTTGCCATCGTGTGAAGACCGTCATTCGATGCATCCATCGTGTCCATTTGAGCAGAGCCATGAATATGCATATCGATAAAACCAGGGAATAAAAATTTCCCTGTACCATTTACTAGTTGCACATTGTCTACGTTAATGTGTTGCGCAATTTGTGCAATTTTCCCATCCTTTATGAAAACGTCGATATGTTCCTTTTGTCCCGTTGCATTGACTACCGTGATGTTACGGATTAATAAATTCATTAAAAACATCTCCTAGGATTGATAAAAGATCCTGTCCAAAATAGTATGTTTAAGCGATCCTATCAATACTATTATTTTGATATAGAGTTTAAACCTCCGTTAATTCCTTGGGATAAACTTTCCCACAAAAAGTAAAGCGGATTTAATAAAAGAGAATGTTCATTTTGTTTAATGGGCTTTTTTAGACAGAGTCTCATGTTTGTTACTTCTTCATCGAAATGATGTTATTAGAACCTGCTCGTTGGTAACCAGATTTTTCAAGTGTTATTTCTTGACCAATTAAGCTTGTGAAGACAACTGGAGTGACGATAGACGGCACTTTGTCTGCAATACTCTCAAAATCAACTTTCAATAACGTATCACCACGTTGAATTAATTGACCCTCTGTAACCATTGCTTCAAATCCTTCACCATTTAGAGTGACAGTATCTAATCCGACATGGATTAATATTTCCACACCTGTATCAGATTTTAAGCCAATAGCATGCTTCGTTGGGAAAACCATTACTACTTGCCCATCAAATGGCGCATGAACTGTACCACCTTTTGGAAGAATACCAAAACCTGGCCCCATTATACCTGATGAAAACGCATCATCTGGCACGTCAGATAACGGTAATAAATCGCCTGTAATTGGCATCTCAAAATCATTGGAAGGAATTGTCCCTTCTTCTGCTATCTTTTCTTCAACAGGCACTTCTTTTTGTAAATCTACATTTGTAGGAGCTGGATTACCCTTTTTCAGGCGATCTTTCATGGCTTCTGCTAAAAACTCTACGGATGTACCGATAATGACTTGTACATTTGTCTTACTAATACGCATAACACCACGCGCACCCGTTTGTTTTAATGTTTTTTCATCCACCTGATCTGCATCATCTACAGTCATACGAAGACGTGTTGTACAGTAATCCACTTGCTTGATATTCTCTTGTCCACCTAATGCTTCGATTGTTTTGTAAGCACGTACATCTAAATCATTGGAAACAGCTAAATCAACATCTGCCCCTTCTTCATCGTCGTCGTCACGACCAGGTGTTTTTAAATCTAATATCTTGATTAAGAAATAGAAAACGACAAAGTAAATAGCTCCAAAACCTAATCCCAATGGAATTAATAGCCATGGATTATCTGCTATACCAAAGTTTAAAAGATAGTCAATTAAGCCTGCCGAAAAACCAAAACCATCACGGAATCCAATAATATAAGAAACGGCAAGCGAAATACCTGTTAAGACTGCATGGATACCGTAAAGTACAGGAGATAAGAACATAAATGTAAATTCAATAGGCTCTGTTACACCTGTTAAAAATGCTGTTAACGCGATGGATACAAACATACCACCGACTACTGTACGTTTTTCCTTTTTAGCTGCAAAGTACATCGCAAGACATGCTCCTGGTAACCCAAACATCATGATTGGGAAGAAACCTGCTTGGAAATGTCCTGCTGATGGGTCTCCTGCTAAAAATCGATTAATATCCCCTTTGACAAGATCGCCAGCAGCATTGGTAAATTCACCGAAGTCAAACCAAATTATTGTATTAATTACATGGTGTAAACCTACTGGGATCAATAAACGATTTAAGAAGCCGTACATCCCAACACCAAGTGCTCCACCACCGATTAACCCGTTCCCTACTGCATCGATACCACCTTGAATTGGTCCCCATATAACAGCTAAAATAGCACCTAAAAGCGCCATGGTGATGGACGTTATTATTGGCACAAAACGCCGTCCTCCGAAGAATGACAGCCATTCTGGGAATTTTACATTATAGAATTTGTTATAGAGTAAACCTGCTGTAATACCTGCAATAATCCCACCAAATACACCCATATTGAGATCTTTATTTACGGCTGCTAGTACTGCGACTAACACCAGATGTGCAATGGCGCCCGCTAACGCTGCTCCACCACTATTATCATGTGCTAAGCCCATTGCGATACCGATTGCAAAAATAATAGGTAAATTACCTAATATAGCTCCACCAGATGCTGCCATTACAGTTGCAATATGCTGGACAACGTCATTTGGAACTGCACCAAGCATGTCGCCAGAGCCTAAGCGTGAAAGTAATGCAGCTGCTGGTAATGTAGCGATTGGAAACATTAACGACTTACCGATTTTTTGTAAGAAAGCTAACATTATTCATCCCCCTTTGGTATAGTTGTCTAGACCAATCAATTTAAAAAAAAAGCGTTTTCATTTAGTCGCTATCAATTATATTACCACTCTTACAAAAAATAAACACTATTTTTAAAATGAAGCGGAGCATCCAATTTTTTCAAATTCTCTGAAGTCATACCATGCTCAAATATGATCTTATTTACAGGGAATTATATATTTCTTGCTATTGAACATAGAGTAGCCCAATTGGAAGCTTTTCTTCAACCAATTGGGCTACAAGTTCATCATTTCTTTTCTTTACGCTGTGACATCACGTTTCATAAAGGACATGTAGCTGATCACAATGAAAATTACAGCATAAATCGCAAGAATTGTGAGTGAGAATGGCATTGTCATACCATCTATTATAAAGTGACCAGTTTCATACTGAGTCAAATCTGAATGTGTTATCCAAATATATTTAACGATTTTAAATCTGCTTAAGAACATGACAATCATTCCACCTGTAAAAGATAAGAACATCGTTAAGCCAATCGCTAAAGAACTTGAACGGAAAACTGAGCCTACTAAGAAAGCAAATAATATTGACATGACAAAGTTTCCGCCAGAAAGTAAATAGTGGTATGCTAAATCATTCCATACTTCTTTTTCAACTACTTGACCGTTGACCATTTCTAACTCAACACCAGTTGTACCACCAAATAGTATTAGCCCAACTAGAGCACTAATTATCACATTGACAATAATTAAAAAGAGCCCAAATATGAAAGTAGTAAGCAATTTTGAAGTTAATATTTTTGCCCGTGAAACCGGACGCGTTAATAGCATTTTAATCGTACCAGTAGAGAATTCACTAGAGACAATACTTGCTGCAGTAATAACCGTAAATAATGTCACTAAAGTCAGCATGCCACCTGAAAATGACATAAAGCTTGCTACGCTTCCCTCTTCTTGAGATGGCACATCATTTGCTAGTCGATACTCAGAAATAGCAATTTGCTCCTCAAAGTGTTTTTTATCCTCTGCCGTTAGGTCGTCACCTTTCAGTATTTCTTTATTATTATTAATGGCTTTCTGTTCACTTTCCTGCCACGTTAAATCCTCTGTCGTTTTTGTTTCATAGTATTTCATCATAATACCTGGACCAATAATAAAGAGGATTAATAGCGCGACCATTGCCCAAGTTCCTTTTTTATGCCATAATTTCATCCATTCATTTTGAATTAGATTCAGCAATTTGGCCACCTCCTGTCATTTCTAAGAATTGATCCTCTAACGTTTTTTGATGCGGTTGAACGGCAAATAATTGAATTCCTTCATTAACAAATTGTGTAATGAGTTTCGGTATATCCTCTTTCTTTATTTCCACCACATAACCATTATTTTCAGCCACAAAGTTATAATCGAGCTTTTGAAGATGTTCTGTTGCCTGATTATTTGGTGTAGCTTCAATATAATAAAACGAAGAAGTTTCAACGTTGATATCACGAATATCGATAAGTTTGCCATTTTGTATGACAGCCACTCGATCACACATTAATTCAATTTCAGATAATAAATGACTGGAGACAAAAACAGATACTCCATCTTCCACCGCAATTTTACGCAAATACATACGAAACTCGCGGATACCTGCTGGATCTAGACCATTTGTTGGTTCATCCAAAATTAAAAATTTTGGTCGATGAAGTAGAGCCTGTGCGAGTCCCAAACGCTGACGCATCCCTAGCGAGTAAGTCGATACCTTTTCATTGATGCGTTTCTCAAGACCAACTTGTTTAACCACCTCTTGAATACGCTCTTTTGTAACGTTTTTATGCATACGCGCAAAGTGCAGTAAGTTTTTATAACCCGTCATATATTTATACATTTCCGGATTTTCTACAATTACGCCGACCTTACTAATCGCCTCTTCAAAATTGTCCTGTAAGGAAAGACCATCAATAATAACTTTTCCCTCAGTTGGACGCATAAGCCCTGTCATCATACGAATTGTCGTCGTTTTCCCTGCACCATTCGGTCCTAAAAATCCAGTAATCTGACCTGGATATAAATCGATATTCAATTGCTGAATCAACTGCTTACCACCAATGGTTTTTGATATATTTTGCAATTGAACAATTGGTTGTGTTGTCATTAATTTCACCCTTTCTTATAATAAGCCTTCATCCATTGCACAGCATCTTTATTCGTAACGTCTCGAATCGTCTCTACTTCCTCATGTGCAATAATCGAACCATTTTGCAATAAAATGATTTGATCTAAAATAGGCTCTACTTCATATAACTCATGCGTTGATAATAATATTGTTTGGTGTTCAATATCTGTAAATTGAATTAACCCTTTTATGAGCTGCTCACGAACAATTGGATCAAGACCTGAAAATGGTTCATCCATTAAATAAAAGGGTACTTCTCGCCCAAGAGTTGCAGCCATTTTCATTCGACCACGATTACCCTTTGATAATTGCCGTAGCTTCACATTTTTATCGACCTGTAAAAACCCTGCAACTATACATGCCTTATCATACGAAAAATCTTCGAATTGAGAGGCGTAGTGCTGAAAAAGCTGCTCACCTGTGTAAAAATCAAAAAACAAATCAATATCTGGTAAATAAGCAATTTTATCAGCACTTCTGCGTGTAACGGGCGTTCCATTTAACAATACTTCACCACTTGATGGACATAATAAGCCTGCCAACACTTTTAATAGTGTCGACTTACCACTACCATTTTCTCCAACAAGCCCAATGATTTGTCCAACAGGAAAGGAAAAAGACACATCTTGGAGAATAGGCTTTTTCATATAACGAAAAGAAACGTTTGATAGCTGTAGCATTTATTTCACCTCACGATTTATTTTGTAAAACAACGAGCATCTCTTCCTTTGAAAACCCAAGTGCTTCAATGGAAGTTAAAAAATTATCTGCCAGTTGATTTTTCATATCTTCCCGTAATAGAGCAATTCGCTCTTCTTCGGTTGTAATAAATGTACCTTGACCTCGTTTGGTTTCCGTTATATTCATTGCCTCTAACTCCTTATACACCCGTTGCACAGTATTTACATTAACACCTGTTTCCACTGCATATTCTCGAACCGAAGGAAGTCGATCTCCAAGCACTATCTTTCCTTTCAAAATGTCCCCACATATCAGATCAACGAGCTGGCTATAGATGGGCTTATCACGTGAAAAGTCGATTGTCATCGTAAAACCACCTTTTCAAGCCACTTTGTCGCTGTGATAAATAGGATGGCTACAAAAATAATAGTTGCTACTTCTTCTACTAAATACATAGTGCTCAAACTTAAATTCATTGTTGGTAACTTCGGGAAAAATTGTTCCAGACCCTCTAATGAAATACCTATATGATGGAAAATATTATCATATAATTTACTTTCTGTAAATTTCAGCCATGAATTCATACTGATGAAAAAGGTAACCATAGTAATAACTACGGAAAAGTTCCCAATAAAGTGTTTCATTTGGAGATTAAATGCAAAAAATAGTAGCAGTATCACAAACATCATCAATTGAAAAATAACAATAATAGCCACTGTAAATATAAGCATTAAAAGTAATTGGGCGAAGTTTCCTATTATTTCTTCTTTGATATTGTAAATAGCTATACTCACAAAGATAAAATTGAAGATAGCGTATCCTATTAAGGAAAATACAATCTTCACACCTACAAGCTGTGCGATGGAACTAGTTGAATGCAGCCAGATCTCTTTGGTCTTTAAGTCATTACGGATACTAACTAGAAATTGTAATACCGAAAAAAATCCACCTAACATAAGTACTAATATCGAGAAGAAAAATGGCATCTGGTTATCCATCGTAAATTCATCACTAAAACGCCTAATTAAATATGGAACTACCATTGACAGCATGATCCCAATAAAAATCCCACTGAATAGCCATGCCTGATAAAGCACCCATTCCTTTTTCATTAGCACTGCAAATTTTTTCAAAGCAAACACCTCGTGTCATAGTGTACTAGTCAAATAGTACACTATGACTTTTAACTTTGCAAGCATTAAATGCAAAAAAAAGGAAGAACCATTAAAATACAAGCTTCTTCCATCATGAAATTAAGTTGAATAAAGTATGCTTCTTCGGCAATTTGGGGGTAATTTCCATTCCGACTGTGCGCTTTCCTTGGGGCGTCCGATGTTGGCCACAAAGGCGTTAACACAGGACGTGATGATTTCAAGTAGCCCTATGTATATATTTTGTTATTTATTCCACTTCTATCGTAAATCTATATGCTGTCTCTAATGGAGAGAAACTCATTTCGTTCATTACATTAGTAGGATTTGGAATTATGATTGCGGAATATTCATATAAACCTTTTTCATTAGGTACTTTTACAGAAAAAGTTCCATAATCCAATTTTTCTGAATCATTTTTCAACAATAAATAATCATCATCATTCATCTTTACTTGCTTCCAATCAATCATAGAAATAACCAAATAATCCTGTATATCTTTATCATATTTTCCTGAATAATATGCTAGTTTTAAATGTTCTCCTTTTTTGGTTTTAATAGAGTAAGGCGGGAATAATACTTCTTTTGATTTTTTGAAATCATTATTAATCATCAACCCTTGAAACTGTAGATCAAGTTTATCTAAAGGCTGCTGAAAATCTTTAGTCAATGTCTTCTGCATATTCTGTTTTTTGTTTCCTTCAAAATAAATTGTATATGGCAATGTCATTCCATATGAATTAGTCGTAGCTTTAATTATTTTTGCATTTTTTTCAGGTGATGCATAAATTGCAACAATTAATTTATGGATTTTATTATCTTTGTTTAATTTTTGATCTAAAGAAAAAATAATATCTATTGATTTACCAGTTTCTAAATCAAACACATAGGAATTAGCGTAATGATCTTTTTCAACAGAAAACTTAGTTTCTTTAAAGTCAAAAAATATTTTCAATATATATTTACCACTATTTCCTCTATTTTTAAAATTTACTTCTAATATATCCTGCGGGTTTTTCATTAATATTTGACCACTCTTTTGACTGTCCTGATCAATTATTAAACTTTTCACTCCCATGCCATAACCAGCACCTAAAGATAAATCCTCTTGAGGTAAACTGGAAACTTTGAAATTTTCTCGTGTTTCTTCTTTAATAATTTCATTTTCAAAAAGAATTAACCCTATATACCCTGAAAGTAATATAAATAAAAATAAGAAGAAAAATATGCTTTTTCTTCTTTTGAATGGATATTTTTTCATAAAAGCATCTCCTAAAAAAGTACAGACTATTAGCCTGTACTTTCTAATTTAATTAAAACGAAACTTGTGTTTGGGCTGTTTCCCAATCACTACTTTTATATTTTTTAATTTGATGATATCCAAAGAAAGTAGTTTTCTCAGTTAAAGCTACTAGCTTGGGTGTAGATACCTTATTAGTATTTGATAAAGTGTGCCATCCTGATGTGCTAGTGCTTGTACCATTATTGTTACTATCAATTTTGGCTTTAACTGTCACAGCTGTACCACTATTTACAATAGTAGAAGCAATTGCTCTAGGCTTTAAACCGAGAGGATTATTCCCTTCAAGATGCCCTTTTCCAGATGATGCTCTGACACTTAAACCCTCAGCTGTTAAAAAAGAATCATCAGATAATGTAATTTCAGGTCCTTCAACAGAATCTTTAACTGGTTCCGAAAGATCTTCAGAAGCCACTGGGGAAGTTAATAAACTAAAACTCAAAATAGAAGATGCGATAATAGACATTGTAATTTCCTACCTTTCTTTTAAGAGATTTATATATACTTTTGTTAATCAGAAATTGAGTTTCCAAGTTACATTTACAGACGTAGTATTTGTACTTGGAGTCCCTAATGCAATGTAATATTCTTATTTACAGTAATATTAGGACGCTTCAGTTTCATTTACTTTATCCATATTTTGTGTTCTTTTCTACTTGGATATAGTTCCTAATTTGGAATTTTAGCATGGTATTACCACCTTCTTTACTTTTCCCGAGTATGCTTGTAGCTTATCATTAGCTTTAAATGTTTTAAAATCAAATTTTGTTGAAAATGGTACAAAAATTGAAAAAATTCAGAATTTCAATAGGTATGCTAGTAGCATAACGTTAGCTATAAGTTTTTCAAAATCAAGTTTTGTTGAGAATAGCAAAAAAATTGATAAAAATCAGAAAATTAATATTTACTTCCGAAAAAGTGAAATTTCCTTTGAATTTACTACTCAAAAAGTAATAAATATTTTTAGCAATTTTGTTTCCGTCTATGTTTTTTCGGTTTATACGATTTTGTACAAGATGCACCCTAAAGCAGTCACAAAAATAACTAGTTATTTTATAAAAAAGGCAGTAACGACAAGAATTTGTTCCTCGCCGTTACTGCCTATTTTTTCAAATATTGTCATTGATATTACTGGAAATCTTCTAACACAGTGAAAAAAGCCACATCTAACCCATTTTCCCTACTACTTTAACTTTTAATCTTGTCGCATTTTCAGGGTGATAAGCAAGGGGTGTTTCTTCTACTTCCACTAATTCAATCGTCTCAGAAAGGGCTTCAGCTAATACAGCTTGTTTTACTGCTTTTTTTTGAGCATCTTTCAGCGAAATTTCACGTGGCTCCCTAGAATAAATATAAATTTGTTCATATTGACCACTAATTTGAGCAATATAGGCACCAATCGCATTTGCCGCAGTCCCATTTTCAAACTTAACAATATTGGCAACTAATACAAGCTGAACAACTTCTGATGAAGTTTTCATTTTATCAATGGCTTGCTCAATTAACGATGATATTTCCGCTTGAACTTCTTTCGCAAACGCCTCATGAGACCGTACGATGAAGATTATTTTTTCCAGTTAATACTTCTGCCCCTCTAAATGATGGTAATTGTAGTAAATCTTTTACCGTTACCCCATTTTCCTTCACCACTACTTCTTATTATATTTTTTATGTACTATCAGGTGTGTTTGCCATAGAGTTAACAAGCATTGCTAAAAATATGGCACCGTATTCTTATAAAGAAAAATACCACATTCTCCGTTTTAGAAGAAGAGATAGGTAATATATCCGGTGTCATCGGCTATAACTGCAAACACTAATCTCAAATAATTACTAACAACTTACTTTGAATCACACCTTACCGTTCTACAATAAATTATTCCTTAGTGAAAAATTTAGGGTCAATTTGATCAATAACTGAAGTAGCAGTATAAAATGATCCTATTTTCCTTTTGTCATCATATGTTAATTCCGTTTGACTATTTTTAATAAAAACTACCCAATCATTTTCTATCTCACTAATGTTCTTTCCGTATATTTCCTCTATTTTTTTAGCCAAGTCCTCTTCGTTGTATAGTTGTTCAAACTTTTCTAATCCATAAGTATCAATTAAATAAGTAATAAAAGAGGCTGAATGGTTATAGCTCATCCATTGAAGGGTGTAATCTTTTTGATTTTTAAGGGCTGGGCGAAAATAGGAATCGGCTTGATTCAGATCTATCAACTTGCTAATTGGTATGAATTTGTTTGAATCGATATAATACTTCAAAAGCTTATGGGAATATGACTCATTTTTCCCATACTTATCTTCCATATAAGTAGCAAAACCCTCTTGCGTAAAATAGCCTCTGCTTTTATCAAAATTGTTGCCATAACCAACTACGGAATGTGTCAGTTCATGGACAAGTGGATATTGGTCTTCCTTAATATCATATAGTTGAAGTTCCGATCTCAAACCCCATGATACTTCATTTCCTTCATTGAGAAATACATTTATTCTCTCGGATGGAACATATGCAGTATGAATTGAATTCTGAATTTCCTCATATGCCTTAAGAAGTTCTTCTTTTATTGATTCTACTTTTTCTTGTGGAACCTTTATTTTATTAATAATCTCAAAGGTAATTTTCCCATCCGGTGTAGCAACAATATTTTCATCATTTTCCCCTTTAGGAACAACTGAATCCTGAGTACATGCTGTTAATAAGAATATGAATATAAATATAAAGAAGAAGCTTCTAAACTTAAACATATTACCTCCTGAAAAATCAATATTTTCCATTTAATACGGATTCCAAATCGAAAAGTTTCATTTTTCAAGTATTCAAAAAAAAATAATTGAAAAAATTTTATTATATAAATAAAAGCAAAGGATTGTTTATATACCAATTCCCCTGCTTTTCTCTATAACCAATCATTTAACTCGGTACGTAACTACTCTAGAAATATCTTACATTTTCCATAATGAGATTCACAACAATTTATATTCCTATTTCCCACATTTTCTCCGTTACTTTCTCAATTCTTCCATCAATATCGGTACCGTCAAACTTCGGAAGTTTTTGCTCACTGACAATTTTCCCATCGCGCATAAACATCACACGCTCCGTCCGCGCCGCTACCTTTGCATCGTGAGTGACAAGCATAATCGCAGTACCGCCCGCGTTAATTTCGGAAAAAATGTCCATGATTTCCTGCGCAGATTTTGTGTTAAGTGCACCCGTAGGCTCATCACCAAAAATGATTTTCGGGTTGTTCAAAAGTGCTCGACAGATCCCTGCACGCTGAAGCTGACCTCCCGAAACTTGTGTAATGTCGCGCAATTCAAGCTCCGCAATACCTACTCTCTTCATAAGCTCTCTTGCCTTCTCCGAAATTTTTGCAACGTTTTTTCTGTTATCGCGCATTGATGGAAGAATAATATTATCAAGGATATTTAGATTTTTGAGCATCGTTGGTTGCTGAAATACAAAGCCCATTTTAGTTCTACGTATGTCTGAAAGTTCAACCTCTCCAACTGCCGATAAATCACTACCATCAAAAGTAACCCTCCCACCATCAACGCTGTCCATGCCGCTCAATGCAAACATGAGCGTTGATTTACCTGAGCCCGAGGGTCCCATAATTGCAACAAACTCACCCTCGTTTATTTCAACGGATGCTCCGTCGAGAACATTGCACTTTTCATCGCCCTCGCCGAAAGATTTTACAATGTCTTCACCTATAATAATCTTCTTCATAAGCTACTCCTTTATATTTTCGGATATTTTTATTTTCTCCGCGCCGGTTGTGCCAATTATTGTTGTGATCAGTACCGAACACACCATTATTAAAGGACAAAGAACGTACGCAGAAAGTGGATTGACCGAAAAACTAAACGACGACGCGCCAAATGAGGTGATAACTGCGCCTGCAAGTGCCTCTCCAAGTGAGTTTGCTAGAAGAGTTCCAAGAACAATTCCGATAATTGATACGAATACTGCTCGCGTAGCAAACTGTATCGTAATATCCGAGTTTGTAAAACCTATTGCTTTCATGACAGCAATAGAATTTCTGTCCTTTGCGACAAGCATTTTCATAAACAACAGTGTTACTAGTACCGTTATTACGAGTGCTATGACAATTGCAGCAATGGAGGCCTTGCCGACCGATTTTATGGTCGAGCCGAATGTTTGAGTTACAAATTCATCAATATTGGAAATCTTTACGAAAGTAAATCTATCTGCATATTCAGAGACTTTTTCATCAATAAGAGATTTATCGGAAAGCTTCGCGCAAATAACGCTCCACATTATATTTTCCGAAGAGTCGGTAAAAGCTGCCTTTGCCGTTTTTCCGCCGTTAGTAATGTCGGAATAAATGCCACTTACCGTTAGCTTTATGTCCTTCCCCTTCATCACGACTGTAATGACATCGCCGACCTTTTTGCCCATTTCATCAGCGTTCAAAGCCGAAAGTGCAATTTCGTTTTCTGCTGCGGGTGCTCTGCCCTTGGTATATTCAATAGGGAATATCGAGTGGTCTCCGAGTTCGATTTTAATATTTTCTTCCGAACCGTCTTCCGTTTTTGTTTTGAATTTCTTAGTTGTAAGGATTGTATATTTTGTAATGGAATTATCGTTGTTCATAGATTTTAATACTTCAGCAGATTTTCGGGATATATGATCCGTTTGCTGAATATCAATACGAATATCGTAGTTTCCAATACCCATATATTTAATGAAGCTTGTTGAGGAAATCGTGTTGTAAAGGTTTTGTGGAACAATAATGATAAATGCTGAAATGACAAGTACTGCAAGCATTGTAGCGTATAGTCTTTTCCTTGTGAGAACATCTTTGATTCCAAGGAAAATATTCGTGTTAAACAGCTTATTTCTATTCAGGCTAAAACGCTTTGCGACTGCGTTTTTTTCCTGTGATGTACCAAAGCGTATTGCTTCTGCAGCAGATATTTTCCGAAAGCGTCTTAGCACTCCGCTTACATAGGCAATTATTGTGAGGAATACAAGCAGTATGCCGATAATTCCTAATGCCGCAGCAAAAGAAGAGTTTTCACTTTCTCCCAAATAAAGTCGGATATTTTCAAGAAGCAGGCCTTTGAAAAGCACCGAAAGTGCAAAACCAAGAATACTACCTACCGCCGTGATAGCTGTGTACTTCGCAAGGTAAATTTTTTTAATGTCGGAAAGACGCAGTCCTATCGCCTTCATAACACCAATTTCACGGTAATCGTCCTCAATTTTCGCAAGAAGTGTAAAGCGTATGCACATAAATGCGATTGCAACGACAAGAACACTTATCAAAAGTATAACCGCTATCATCATCCCATCGGAAATTGCGTTAAGTGTTTTGAAAAGTGGATATGTAATGGTCGGTCCGTTCGCTTCAAGGCCTGCGGAGCTATAAGCAGTTTCAAATTCACCAAGCGCCGATAAATCCTTCAATCTAAACTCAATCAAATACTCCATACTTCCATGGCTTTTAATTTCCGCATAATCATTTTCACTAATAAGAAATCTTTTTGAAGAAGACAGCATAGAATTCATCTGTGAATCCCGGAGGAATCCCGCTACAGTTAATTCCTTTCCGCCTATTATTGCTTTATCACCAACCTTTATGGCGGCGTCCTTCATATAATTTATCGGAACATAAAGCTCGCCATCAGATACGTTTATGATGTTTCCGTCAAGATCAAGAAGATAATCAAATTTCTCACTCTGTATGCTAAAACCATTGTCTTGAACATTATTCGCAAGTGATTGTTCACCTAAAATAATTTGACCGTTATCCACATTGAGAAACTCAAGTACTTGAAATTCATCGACGTTGCTGTTTTGCTCCGCGAAATTCGCAAGCCTTACGGTATCAATATCCCCCGAGTGCATTTGCATAAAATGCGGAGTTTTAGCCTGATTCATAAGGGAATCTATCGCACCAGAAAGATTGACAATAAGTATCGCCGATAGAGAAACAAGCATTGCCGCAGCGGCGACAAATATCGTTGTTGTTAGCGTTATTAGTTTGCTTTTAGAAAGGTCATTACGGATTAATCTAAAATACATAAGTCACCTCTGTTTTCAAGCTTTTTAACTGATTTTAAGTTGAACAAAATTAATGAAGTAACACTTAATAAAATTCCAGCGGTTATGATGAGTAAGCCCGTTCCTCTGCCTTGACCTGTACCGGTAATCTTCCCTACGCTGTCAGCAAGCAATCCTCCGTCAACTAACAAAGGAGTGAACACATAATCAGCAAGTAAACCCGAAAGCGCATAGGCGGCAACAAATCCAAGCTGTGAAATTACCCCTATAAGTGACCATGCTCTGCCCTGAACGGCATTATCAATGTTGGTACGAACAAGAAAATCCATAGTTGAGTTTGCAAATGGCATCATGGCAAAAAAGAAAAAACCCGAAATACAGATAAGAACTATATTTTCGCGAAGTCCGAATATCGCCATAAATATTCCTTCAAAAAACAGCGAAAACGAAAGAATTTTCACATACCCTTTTTTGATTGGAAGAAATCCGATGATCAAACTGGATACGAGCATCCCTGTAGCGACAACGGTTTCCATCGTTCCTATTACGGAGCTGTTCGTAAAAGTAAGCAACATCGGAATGGAAAGTGTTTCAATAATTCCAAGATAAAATGTTAGCACAGATGTCATGATTACAAGAACGAGCACACCTCGATTTTCAGAAACTGCACGCCAACCATCTTTGAACTCATGGAAAAATGATTGTGTCTGTTCGTATTTCTTTGAAATAAGACCTCTACGTACTGCCAGAGCTGAAGTAACTGTTACAAAAAATGTACAGATGTCGATTACAAGCAGAAGTTTTATATCCGAAACAGCGAGTAAAAATCCTGCAATGATAGGGGAAATCAAATATTTTGCAGAACCTGCCACCTGGACAAAACCACTTGCCTTTGTATATTGTTCCTCGGTCAGTAAATCTGTAACAGTTGCCTTGTATGCGGGATCAAGTAGCGATGAAAACACCGAGCTTATTGTAACCCCCACACAAATCTGCCATAGTTGTGCTTCTCCACTAAGCATACAAATTAGAATATATACAAGTCCTATCGCAGAAAGACTATCGCCTAACACCATTAAAAGTCTTCGGTCATAACGATCCGCAAACACTCCTGCCACAGGGCTTAATAGAAGCGAAGGCATAAACGCAAGTAAAACTACAAGTGTCGTTGCCGATGCTTTCCCCGTCTGCTGGAAAACATAAATCGATAACCCAAACGCTGTAAGCCCGCTTCCTATGGCCGAAATCAGTTGTCCCGACCATAACAGAAGAAATTTTCTAAAAAAACCTCCAGAATCAACCATCGTTGTTTCCATTTGCTTCACCCCCACTGCCAAACATCTTCATCATGTACATAAGACTTCCACTTTGGACACCTAGTAGTCTTTCTACGTTGAATACAAAAGCTGGTATACGTGAAGCGCGTTCTTCATCTGTCATATCAACCATATCATCATCAAAAACGGTATTCGTATAGGCCACAATCATTTCCATACATTCATACGGATACGGCGTACTGAAAAGCCCTTGCTCAATTCCCTCACGGATTATTTCCGTCAGTATCGGGGGAAGGCCATTAATGATAACCTTTTGTATTTTCTGATGCATAAGCGCATTTTGAGGCTTATGTATATGATCAATAATTTCCTTACTATTTCCATCACTTATGTTTAGAGCCATTACAACACGGATAATACGCTCATTGACTGGTATGCTCTTATTTGCCGCAATTTCCTTTGCAGTACCTAAAATTTGGGCATTATACCTTTCAATTAGCGCGTCCATAATATCTTCCTTCGACTTGAAGTGATAATACAACGTCCCACGTGCAATTCCGACCTTTTCGAGAATATCGTTAGTACTTGTGCCATCAAAGCCCTTCTGACTGAAAAGTTCATCAGCTACATCAAGTATTTCGTTTCTGCGTTCCATCGCATCTTTTCTCATTTTTATTCCTCCTAATAGACCGACTGTCTGTCTATAAAAATCATAGCATTTTACAATAAATTGTCAATACAATGTTTAAATTTTGTAAAAAACTTTCAAATTATTCATCCGAAGTTTTTATCCCTATTCCTTTCCAACATATATCGGGTTCGGCTCAGAATTCTTCCATCTAAAAAATATCCTTTCACACATAATAAGTGATAGAATTATATGTAAAAGTTTATGTTTTAAGAGAGGAAAACCATGATGTCTGAAGTAAAAAAAGCCGATTATACAATGGGAAAAAAGATACGTGAAAGTTTACAGGCAGATTGCCAAAGCTGTTTTGGTCTATGCTGCACTGCTTTAAATATTGCTGCTTCTAGCGACTTTGCCATTAATAAAGCAGCCGGGACACCTTGTCCTAATCTACAATCAGATTTTAGCTGTCAAATTCATAGTAAACTTAGAAATCAAGGCTTTAAAGGATGTACAGTTTTTGATTGTTTAGGAGCTGGACAAAAGGTGTCACAAACAACATTCCACGGACAAGACTGGCGACAATATCCTGAAACTTCTGAGAAAATGTTTCGTGTCTTCCCTATTATGGAACAACTTTACGAAATGATCGCCTACGTAGCAGAGGCTTTATCGTATAAGGTCGATTCATCCCTATTTAACAAGCTACAAATACAATTAGAACAGCTACAGCGTGCAACAGAGCTAGAAGCTGATGCTTTACTAGCAATAAATATTCCAAATTTCCGACTACCAGTGAATGTTTTACTATTAGAAACAAGTGAGCAAATTCGCAAAAGTCTTATCGTAAAGATTGGAAAAAACTCTCGAAAGTATGACAATCGTGGGGTCGATTGGATTGGGAAGGATTTAAAAGGCAAGGATTTGAAAGCAACTGATCTTCGAGGATCTTATTTAATAGCTGCCAATCTACAAAATGCAGATTTAAGAGGTGTGGATTTTATAGGTGCGGATCTACGTGATGCAAATCTACGAGGCGCCGACCTTTCTAGCAGTATGTTTTTAACCCAAATGCAAATTAATTCAGCACAAGGTAATCATCAAACAAAACTACCCTCCCACCTGAAACGTCCGTCTCATTGGGTCGACTAACTTGAAGAAGGGCAGATGAAAATGAAATCATCTGTCCTTCAGACTTTATACAAGCTCTACTATTTGTAATAAAGTTTGATTAAGACCACAGACGTATTCAAAGTAGCTGTAGCTTTTGTGAGCGTTGATTCATTCATAACAACAGTTTTGACTGTTCAGTAAGATGCAATGCCACATCTGAAGCTGTAGAAGCACTCCTGTAAGTGAAAAACATAACAAAAGGACTTACGTGTATGAGTTGTAATACGCACAAGTCCTCTAGATTGTTAAAAATTTATTATTATTTCGGAAATTGAATCTTTCAAATTGCACATGATGTTTATAAAATCCTGATTTCAGTAAAGCTACATTTATAGAAAATTATTAATTACAAATGCATTCAGAACCCAACCAAGAATTGAAATGATAATAATACTCCAAGCATTTTTCTTACGCTGTATTACACCTACAATGCCCATAATCACCCCTAATAACGGTGAAAATAGAATACCGATAATATACGCAAAAATATTGTAGGTTTTATAACTGTAGATTTCGTTACTTTCATTACCGTATTTGTCACTATCCATCTTTATTCCCCCATCTTGCCTTTTTCTTAACTAACCGAATAATCTTTCTAATCAATATTCCTCGGCATAATTGTGACGATAAATCTAAACAGATCCAACTTTGGGTTAACACCTTAGCAAGTTATTCCTTCTTCCATTTATAGGGGATAATTGCCCAATCGTAAAATATATTAAAAAGGAAAAATAAAATTGAAATTCCAATAATTTCTCCCCATTGAATGTCATCACGAAATAACCATTGAAATGTAATAAACAGTATGAAAAAAATAAGCGAAAATTGTATATTTTTCTTTATAATATTTACCATATTAATCCTCCCTATACAATAATACTCTATTTCTACTTATAGAAGAACCCCCCCACCGTTAGTTTAATTCCGAATCGTTATGCTCACGATTCATTGCAAAATATAATTGCAAACGCCACTTCAAATTAAACCTTGAAGTGGCGTTTGAGTACTCTTCTATAGATATATTTATTAACTTACCAAATCTTCTCCACCCATTCAGGATGATCTATAAACGGATTTCGATTTCCTTGAATTTCGTAAATTCTTTCATTTCTTCGTTTTTCATATTCATCTACAGGATCTTGCTTGTGCCATTGTAAAAGAACAGAAAGTTTACCGTGGTAAGGAGCTGTTCCATTATTAACTTTGTCATTTAATTCAAGATCCACCTTATCTCCAGCTTCATAGCGAGTGGCCATATATAATAGTATACGTGCTACATCACCTTTTACGCGATTAGGTGGTTCGAATGAATCTGAATCTTTCAAGCAACCATTACAGCCAGCCACTGGACTGCCACCATTGTCAAAGTCTAAATTTCCTCTTGAGCTATTAACTTGTACATCGGTTGGGCGTAAGTGGTGGATATCTGTTCCGGGTCCATTGCTTGTCCCAAAGTTACCATGTGACTTTGCCCACGTATGCTCTCGGTTCCAGTTCCCTACATTACCACCACTGTTTGTTTTTGGACTAGATTTACCAGAGTAAAATAAAATGACATTACTCGGATTAGAAGGATCTTCATCTGTATACTTCAATGCATCCCAAACATCATCATAAGAAAGTACCTTTTGTTCAGAAATGATATCATGAAGAGCCTTTTTAAGCGCTTGACCTTCCTTGTTATAGGCACCTGTATAATAATCATTAGCAATCACTGTAACACTAAAACTTGTAGTGACACTTTTCTTTCCATCAGATGCTGTAACGCCAACAATATGACTACCCTCATCTAAATTGAGTGTTAGAACCTTTCCATTGATAGTGCCTTTTGTAGCCGTAAATGAAAGTTCATCACCATCAGGATCGGAAAAATGATTTGTTAAATCAATTTTAATTTCTTCTCCTACAGCTACAGTTTTGTTTGAAATCGGATTTTGAATTATTGGTTGATTGTTTTCTGCAGGCACAGATGGATCCACAATGGGTTTCCCCTTCGAATCTGTAAATTTAATTTGCTCAGGAGCTGCACCCTTTGTATATATGATCGATTTTAAATCTAAATTTTCAGCGCCTCTTATTTCACTTACTTTTGCACCTTCAATTGTGAGTGATTTCACGGTAGTGCCTTTAAGGTCAATAATCATCCCTGCTTTCGCTGGGCTAAGAATAACATCAGTCATCTTAAAGCCTTCTCCATGTAGCTCCGCATAGGCACCTTTAAGGAACACACCTTTTGGAATAACAGATTGAGCGTCTAGATGTACTGCTACACTAGGTTTATTTATTGTCAATTTGTTCTTTTTGAAGTTCTTATAGTCATATACTATTTCAGGCTGAATCGGTTCAACAGTTGGTTTATTAACATCTATTTGAACCATTACAGGATCATGGTCACTTGCACGGCCAGCCATGTCCGTAAAATCTGCATTAATATGAAGAATATCAACATCCGTTTTCTCTGCCAGATTGTTTGACACTAAAATATGGTCTAATACTTGTGAGTTCCCCTGAAATACATATGTGTAACGATCAGAAGCATCCACTTTATTAATCATATTTGTCATTAATTGACCTTCATGGATTTTAAGCGAATCCGCAAATTGATAATCATTAAAATCACCTAAAGAAACTATGTTTGCATCTGGATTTTTTGATTTAACGTCCCCAACAAAATTAGAAATAATGTTGGCAATTTTTTTACGTTGCACTTCACTTCTATACTGTGGAGGCTGAACCGCACCAAATAAAGGCGTATCTCCAGTTTTAGAATTCCAATGATTTGCGATCACAATTACATCTTCCCCTTGGAATTCAAATTGTGCAGCTAAAGGTTTTCGGCTACTATTAAACGCTTCGTTGTTTGGATCAATTCGCCCAGGGTTCAGTGTTAAGTTCCCATCTTGATAACCAACAGCTGTTGTGGCATCTCCTGCTGGCATACCTTCCTTCAACTTCACTCGCTCTGGATTATAAAGGAAGCCAACTCGAATATTCGCATCTGGTGCTCCACCGTCTTGATTGTTAATTGGATCGATATTAACATATTGATACTCGACGCCACCTACACCTTTAATAGCGTCAATTAATCTTTTGTAACTTTGGTCCGCTTTGGAATCTCCAGCTGATGGCCCGTTATTATCCTGCACCTCTGTAACACCAACAATATCAGGGCTGCCCATATCAATACCAATTGCTCTTGCTAGTTTTTTCGCTTTATCATCAGTAGTAGAAGTTTTGTTATTAGAGAAGTTCTCCAAATTATACGAGGCAATTGTTAACTTATCTTCTGCCTTTACTATTTTTGTTCTCTCTGGTGATGTATTTCCTTTTTCATATGCTGCCTTCATTTCATCTAAAGAAGTATAGATTTTAAAGTTTTGATAGGAATAACCTACGATTCCCGTAATTGGACCTTTAAATTTATCACCTGTAGCAACCTCAAAATCCCGTGCAGCTCCATTCGGTTCTAATCGGAATTGAACTCTGTTTGGATTTGCATTATCTTTCTCATACAATACCCCACCGTGAATGGTGTTTGTTGGTTCATCCTCAAGTACCGTTACTAAATCTCCATGCTCCTGTGGCGCTACCGCTTTCACGTTGCCAACTTCTACTCTCATACCTTCGATACTTTCCCAAAAATCAATAGCGTCGATTGTTGGATTAAAAATGCCAAGCTGATCACTGTCGATTTTACTAAAAGACATTTTTAACTTATCAATATTAATTGCTTTTGGTAATGCTACACTACTTTTAAGTACTTCTACTTTCCCATTTTGATCGTTACGCACATTAATTTGTGTAGTTTTTAAATCTGTTTGCTGCCTGTCATCATAGCCATCGTAAGCATATTCGCTTACTTTACCTTTAACAGATACTAAATCTCCTACCTTTACTGGCCATGGTTTATTTCCACTGTACAGAAAAATTCCTTCAGAAGTATTTGGATCATTATCAACTAATTCATCTGGCGTTTGAATCGTATAATACCAATTATTATTTAACGTAAATGAATAAGTTACGATTCCTTCAATTCCTTCAACTGTCTTACCATCGAATGTTGAAGCATGCCCTGCACCTTGAATATCATGAATTTGTAATTTATCTGCAATGGTATAATCAAATGTAGTTATTTCACTGTATGTGCCATCTTTAGCTTTAACTATTGTTTTTAAAGTAGTATTTTTGCTAATCTCAATTGGTGTCTCATATTTAATACTATTATCAGTTGGTTCCGTGCCATCTACTGTGTAATATATTTCTGCATTTGCCGTCGATGTTGTTAATGTAACTGTTGTTTTCCCAACAAACGTCCCACTTCCAGGAGATGCGATAGCAGGTTTTAGTGCTGAACTATCCTCTACGATATCTTCTTTTGATCGAGGAATGACTTGATAATCTTTATCGAACTGTTGAACAATACCAGTGATAGATTCATAGTTTTTACCGACAGTTAATCCCAGCGTATTTGTTTCATCCCGTACGAGAAAATTCGTTCCGTCATTTGCAGTAAAGTTTGCCCATCCAGCCCCTTGTTGAACATCAGTAAGAGTAACATTATTCACTGTTACTAGCTGAGATTCGCTATCCTCGTTTACTTGAGATCCTGTTACTGCCTTTGGAGAAGGTACACCGGCATTTTCAACTTTTTCAACGATTGTAGCACCATCTAATTGTAGTAACCCTCGATAGTCCGCTAACTTTCCTTTTAAAGTAACTTCATCTCCGACAGACATAGCTAGACTAGTAGGTCTTACGGCAATACCACCTGTATCGTCTTGGACCGAGAACGTATTTTTTAAGCCTGCTGCAACTCTACCTTTGATAGTTACCGTTTCACCTACACCTTTATTCCGAGCATCTCCAATTGAAAGAAATGCCGGTACTTCGGGGTCAACAGGCTCACCTGAATCGTTATCCATTACGTGTTGGCCTAAATTGGAGAAATCATCTACTGAAAATGAATTCCATTCTGAAGCTGAATTAAATGGATCATTAATAATTGTATCGCCCGTCAAGACTGAAGCCTTTCTTACTAAAGTTACATCTTTAGCAAAATCTGCTGAAGAACCAACTTGTCCAATGGAATCGACTATTTCACCAGATTTCCTTAATACGACTGGATCATTTCCATTGAAATTAATAACAGTTATGTTTTCTAGATTTCCTTTTACTTTAATATTTGGATTTGCATCTTTATGGTATAAAACATAGGTAGCCCCATTTTCTAGAGTACCTGTCAGACTCACTTTATTCTTCGCGGTTGCTTCTCCGTTCGTATGAAGCTCTAGCGTATAATTACTTAGATCAACCGCTGTGCCTGTACCATTATATATTTCAATTGCTTTATTAAAGGAACTTCCTTCAATATACTCTGAAATGATTAAATCCTTTGCAAGTGTTTCAGCATTTACAGTGATGGGTGCTATTGGTGCGGCAATACTTGCGACTAAAGTTGTTGCTAAAAAGGTATTTAACGGCTTCTTCCAATTCTTCTTTGACATCTAGTCAATTCTCCTTTCAATTTTAAGAATGATAGTTTTTATCAATTATGCACTGGCATAATTGCGTTCGGAATCGGGAATTGTGCGCCCTTAATGAAATCAACTAAGGCTTGGTGTCCTTCTGTTGTTTATTGGCTATAACCTCCTTAACTGCTGTCACCTTTCTAGCAATATTGTTTAAATTCGCGCCTGTGTGTCGTTTGAATGCATTAACGACAAAGTAAATCTATCTTTGCTATTTAACCTTATAGCCACTCTCTAACTTGGCTTTCAATTGGGACTATACCGTACAGACGACTTTCATCGAATACGGCATGTCGTAAATAGTCGAACTATCCAAAACATATTTCCCCAATACATATTTATGTAACCATATTATTATTAATTCACTATTTTTATAGTATTTATATTATGTTAATGAATTGTAATAATAGAAAAACACATCTACTATAGGGAATTTAATGATTTATAACATAATTTTAACATATAAACAAAATTTGACACTCACCCGATTTACCTAACTATAAAAGAACAGGCTAATTACATTTACGTCAAAAAAAATAGTCTCTTAACCATTTATGGTCAAGAGACTATTTCTTTCTTACTGCTACTTTATACTTTCCTAAACCAAAAAAGGTTTTAAAAATGTTAAAGTGCTATATCAGGAGATTGCTACGTACATTTTGGAAATTTTACATTTACCTGCTTCATCCACTTTTAAATTCAGAGCTTCTTTTAGATTATTAATTACTCAAGATAAGTGATTATGAGACCCTACAGCGCAGCGGTTGTTTTCTGTGCCAAAGCTGAGTGTTAACGCAGCGGCAGCGGCAATGTTTTATCTGCGCGAAAGCGGAGTGTTAACGAAGTGGCAGCGGCAATGTTTTCTGCGCGAAAGCGGCGTGTTAACGAAGCGGCAGCGGCAATGTTTTCTGCGCGAAAGCGGAGTGTTAACGCAGCGGCAGCGGCAATGTTTTATCTGCGCGAAAGCGGAGTGTTAACGCAGCGTCAGCGGCAATGTTTTATCTGCGCGAAAGCGGAGTGTTAACGCAGCGGCAGCGGCAATGTTTTATCTGCGCGAAAGCGGAGTGTTAACGCAGCGTCAGCGGCAATGTTTTCTGCGCGAAAGCGGCGTGTTAACGCAGCGTCAGCGGCAATGTTTTATCTGCGCGAAAGCGGCGTGTTAACGCAGCGTCAGCGGCAATGTTTTATCTGCGCGAAAGCGGCGTGTTAACGCAGCGTCAGCGGCAATGTTTTATC
>NZ_JBNNTW010000019.1:35374-68979 GCF_050279145.1 Lysinibacillus sp. NPDC094177
ATCTGCGCGAAAGCGGAGTGTTAACGCAGCGTCAGCGGCAATGTTTTATCTGCGCGAAAGCGGCGTGTTAACGCAGCGTCAGCGGCAACAAAACGGCTCATCAGACGCCCCAGGAAAGTGCACAGCCAGAACGGAAACTAACCCTACTTTTTGCGCAAGAGTGTTTCCTTATTGCAGGTGACACACCGTAATTTCATTGACATAATAGTCTTTCTACAAAATAAAGGGCAGATGAAAATATATTCATCTACCCTCCTATTTATTTATGTTTCTTTTTATAAATAATCGTAGCTACAACAAGTAAAAGTAAAATCGCTTGTCCAATCATTGTTTCTACTGTTGGATAGAAACCAATGAAGCTGACAACTGGTAAACCATCTACAATTGTTGTTGAAATTGAATTACGAAGCTGCAATGTGTGCAGACTGACACCAATAATTTTAAATGCCAATACATAGATTAACACCGTTGCCACTGCGAAAAATTTATGAACTGGAATTTTTCCACTTGCTTTAAATAATACAAATGCAAAAATAGTTAATATTAAAAGCGCTACTACGATACCAAGCACAAATTGACTTGTCTCCATTTTAGGTGCAATTCCTGCGTAGAAGATCAGTGTTTCTGCTCCTTCACGGAAAACGGATAAGAAGCTAATTGATGCCATCGCAAACACCGAGCCAGTTGAGATTGCATTGCCCATTTGTTTGGAGATATAGCGGTTCCAGCTTGTCACACTCGATTTACTATGGAGCCAAATACCAACCCCAATCATCATTGCAGCAGCTAGTAAACCAATATAACCCTCCATCAGCTCTCGACTTGTATCAACTGTTGCGGATTGGAAAATCGTCGACATTAAAATAGCCGCTACCGCTGATAGTAAGATCCCAACAAATGCACCAACATATATCCATTTGCGCATTGTTTTTTGTCCAGATTTCTCTAAGAACGATACTAATGCCATAATAATGAGTAGTGCCTCTAAGCCCTCTCGCAGTAAGATTAATGCTGTATCCCACAGAGTATAATCCGAGTCACTTTGAATCAGCTCAATTTCAGTGCGGAATGTATCAAGCTTACTTTTAATAGCTTTGGCATCAACGTTAGACTTCAATAGATCACCAACAATGATCGGCATATCACTTTCAATTTTTGTATAAAGGCTGCCGTTACGTGTTGAAATATCAATCTCAACACTTGGCCATATTTTAATGAAATCTCGAATTTTATCAGAAGCTGCTTTATAATCACCTGCATCGATAAAATCATTCGCATCATCAATATAAGCGACTAATGTTGCTAAAGAATACTCACCTTCAACAACCTTCGCCGTATCATTACCTACTACAAAATCCTCAATTGTTTGTTTTAAATCTGCATATTGTGATTGCATTGAGGCTACATCTGGCTTTTCGGAAGCAAGTGAGATTCTGATAAAGGCCATCTGTGTTTCAATTTGTCCGTACATCGCAATGCTTTGCTCACGTACAGGGCGTTCAATTTTTTTCCATTTCGCATTAAAATCCTTATATGCTTCGTCGATTGTAGTTAAATCACCACTTGCTAAGGCATCCTCAAATGCTTTCATAACGGGTTTAAATTTCGTGCCAAATTCTGCTCGCTGCGCTGCTTCATCTACAGGATTCTCAAGCTTTTCTAATGCACGTAAAGCATTAGATAATTCAGATAGTGCCTTTAAACGTTCATCTTTGGAAGTAGCTTTAACTGCTTGTGCAAGAATTTCATCTACTTTTTCTTTTGCTTCCTTTTGATCAGATGTGACCGATGCCCAGTCTGTAGCAAACTGTTCAAGAGCTCGCTCTGCTTCAGCTTCCTTGTCCTGCTTCGTATTCATCAGCGCGTCACTTATAGAAATGTACAAATGACTATATGATTGCGCTGCCTGCACTGGTACAGCAAGTGCCAATAACAAGCAAAGTACTAAACTACAGCGCGTTAAAAAGTGCTTCACCTATATAACTCCCCTTTGATACACCAGGGAAGCAAGCAAACACTGCACTGCCTCGATGGGTAATGTACTCATTCATTTTATCTTTACGTCCTAAGCTATTTTGAACTGTTATAAATTGGGCTGGGTCCTTTTGAAAAGAAATAAACATGAGTCCTGCATCATGCGCACCTGTATTAGTCATAACTCCAGATGCATACGAGTAAGAACGACGTAAAATACGCGCACCTGATTTACGTGCTAAATGAACATGTGAAGTATCCGGCATAATATACTCACCGTTGCTATCCTTCGCCTCTACATTGAAATCATCGAACTCTTTCTTTTTCCCAAAAGGTGCACCAGTATCGCGATAACGACCAAATGTTGCCTCCTGATCTTTCAAAGATGTGCGATCCCATGTTTCAAGATGCATTTGAACTTTACGTGCGACTAAATAAGAACCGCCTTTTAACCAACCTTTATCGACCCATACAACTTTATTTAAATCTTTGTCATCGGTAATCGATGGATTTCCAGTGCCATCCTTGAATGCAAATAGATTTCTTGGTGTTCCTCCACCTGTTGGGAATGAGTTGAAGCCTGCCTGTGACCATTTAATCTCTACCTTGCCTGAAGCTGCTCGAACTAAATTACGCACTGCGTGGAATGCTACCTGCGGATCATCTGCACAAGCTTGAATACAAAGATCGCCACCAGTAAATTCTTTTTGCAGCTGATCTTTTGGGAAATGTGGTAAATCTTTTAATTCTTCGGGCTTCAAATGCTGGATACCAAGTTTATCAAACAAAGATGGTCCTACACCTATTGTGATCGATAAGTTTGATGCATCCAATCCTGCCGCTTCGCCCGTATCTCCTGTAGGGATACTAGCATTTTTCGTTAAATCTACCATTAATTCACCGTTCATTAAGCGTACAACAAGAGGTGTCCATTGTTTGAACAACTCTTGTAGCTCTTTCTTTGATGTAATTAAAACATCTAAAGAAGCAAAATATATATTTGTCTGAACTGGTGTAATAATGCCAGATTGATGTTTTCCATAGAAATCAACTTTATTACGTGCAGTCGTGCTGTCTGCAACAGGCTCAAACACATCATAGCCCATTACTTTCATAATACCACCTAAGCCAGAAGCACCGATAGCTACACCAGCTACTCCGATACCTGATAGCTTTAACATATCACGTCTAGATATTTTTTTATTCATCCATTTTTCATCATTTGACGCTGTCATTCATTATCACTCCAAAATAATACCCATTTGACTTAATGGTTCTCCAAGTTGATTAACTGCTGCTGCAAGTGCTTTTGTGTTTTCTTCCGTTAATTTTTCGTAAGAAACATATCCGCCATCAGCAGTCGCATGCTGTGCCAATAAATCATCTACTGCTTTGAATTTTTCATCTAATGTTGCTACTAAATCTTTGTCTTTCGCTTCTAATTTTGGTCGTAGGATTTCAAAGATTTTTTCTGCGCCTTCAATGTTAGCTTTAAAGTCATAAAGGTCTGTGTGAGAATAGATTTCTTCTTCACCAGTGATTTTAGATGTTGATACTTCGTTTAATAAGTCCACTGCACCTGTAATCATCACATCGGGAGTTACTTCAACAGTTTGAACTAATGCATGTAATTCTTTTGCATCTGCTAAAAGCTGGTCAGCTACTTTCTCGTAACCCGCTGTTTTATTTTCTACCCAAAGAGCATGCTCAAGTTTATGATAGCCCGTCCATTCTTCCTCGCCCTTACCTTCTTCTTTGATATCAGCTAAACGACCATCAATACGTGGGTCAAGGTCACCGAAGCTCTCAGCGATTGGCTCTGAACGTTCAAAATACATACGTGCTGGTGCATAAGCTGCTTTTGCTTTTTCAATGTCACCGGATTTAAATGCGTTCACAAAGTCTGTTGTTTTTATTAAGAATTGATCCATTTGCTCTAAAGCAAATTTTTGATAGGCTGCTAGTTCAGCAGATAAATCAACTTTTGAAGCTTGTTCCGCTTGCTCTGTTGCAGGCTTATCTTCTTTTTTTGTTTCATCTGTATTGCCGCAGCCAGTCATAAGAATGCCCCCTGCAACTAATACTGACAATAATGATATTTTTTTCATGCTAAGTACCTACTTCCGAAATAGTTTATATTGAGAATGATAATGATTATCATCGTCGATTGCAAGAAGTATTTTCATTTGAAGAAAAAAACGTCATTTTCTAGTTGATACATTTAGACAACTAGAAAATGACGTTTCTCCTACAATATTAAGATTCAATACTATGAAATTTTCGCTTGTTTTAAATTTTCATATTTTCCGTATAAGAAATAATAAAGGACAATTGACACTAAAATAACGAATACCATCGCGAAGAAAATGGCACTGTACCCCGACGTCGGAACGAAGAATCCTAAGAAATAAGGACCAACCCCTAAACCTAAATCATATAAAATAAAATATGTCGATGTCGCAAGTCCTAAACGCTCATTCGGTGTAACCTTAATAGCTATTGCTTGCGCTACTGAATTGAAATTGCCATAACCAATCCCTATGCAAGCAGCGGCTAGTAAAAATGCAACACTACTTGTCGCCGAACTAAAGGCATACATACCGATTGCAAAAATGACTAGACATGGATAAATAACAATGTTCGCACCTCTAGTGTCTAATAATTTCCCTGTAAATGGACGTGTAGCTAAAATGACAATTGCATAAATGATAAAGAAATAACTTCCCGCTGATACCAAATCAAGCTCTTTCGCGTAAAACGTCATAAATGACATAACCCCTGAATAGGCAAAGCCAATAACGAGCGCCACAAAAGCAATTGGCACAGCACGCATTTCGATAAAATTAGATAACTTAAAGCCTGTTTTCTCTGCCATTTCTTTAGCCTTCTTCGGTGCATCTGGAACGGTAACGATAAAATACATCAAAAAGCAAACAATGGCTAATACAGAATCGATTGCAAAAATCATCCGGTAATCTTCAAACATTTGTGTTAAAAGAATGCCTACGAACGGTCCGATTGCTGTGGCTAAAATAGCACTTAAGCTGTAATAACCAATACCTTCCCCTCGTCGATCTGGAGGTAAAATTTGTGCAATAATTGTTCCTGTCGCCGTACTTGCCACCCCAAGTGCAATCCCCTGTACTAAACGATTAAGCATAAGAAGCGGCAAATTCGTAGCGATAAAATAAGACATCGTTGAGAGCATAAACAATAATAATCCACAAAATAATGTTTTTTTGCTACCCCAATCCCCAATAATACGCCCTGTCCCAAGACGACCAAATAAAGTACCAATAATAAAAATACTCGATACTAGCCCTGCCGTACTAGTTGAAGCTCCAAAATGCTCAACCGCATAGCCTGCAATGGTTACCATCAATAAATAAAAAATTAATGTAATGGTAAAGTTAATAAGTGAGACGATTAAAAAGTCCTTTGTCCAAAGTTTATGTCTAGTTGCTTCCACTTTTTCTCTCTCCTACCGATTGATGTTTGCACAAATGTTCGCTAACACTTGTGTCGCAATTTCAATATCCCGCTCTGATACCCCTGCGAGTGCCTGTTCAAAAAATGGTTTTAATTGTGCCTTAATTTCCTGAACAATCTCTTCACCATTAGCAGTTAACCGCACAAGCTTCTCACGCTTATCCCTGCCAGCTACCGTTTCTACGTAGCCAAGCTCCACAAGCTTTTGCACAAGCCTTGTCACACTTGGCTTTTCAATAAACATAAAATTCGCAATGTCAACAAAAGTATGTGGTCCTTTATCCATCAATAACCGAAGGAGAGCCCATTGAGAGCTAAACAACTGATATTTCTCTAGCTGAACATTCACTAGATTGATAAACGGTCTGTACATTAAGCGGTACTGATTAAAAAATTCTTGTTCGATCGTCAAAAAATACCACTCCCTTTTAATTAGTTAGCCTAGCTAACTATATACCTGAAAATTTTATTTGTCTAGTAGGAATTAGCGAGAAAATTTGTCGCTTTTGAAATGTTCTATCCTTCGGTACGGCAGTTCCTTCCGTCGATGTGGCCTTGCTTTCCGTCGTCTTAGTTTTATCGTCCCTAGACTTCAATCCTTCTACATCCTTCAGCAATAATTCAGACCGCTTGAATTTTTGCTCTTTAATTAACAATCCAGTACTTCCTGTTGCTTTTTATTCCCTCAGCTTTCAATGGTAACTTTTGTAGTAATTTATAAGCTGTATTCGGCGAATCTATTGCAAAAAACTCACAAAAGTTTTTATTGGTTAACGTTTCGCCTACTAGCAATCGATAATCTTCAAGTGTCCTAAAAATAGCCTCGTTATCAACTGCTCCGCAGCGTTGACAATACCAATTTGGATAACGATATTTCATAGGCTGTCCATTTAAACACCTTTCACAATGCACACCTTTTTTAATATCCCGGACAGGTATTTCTATTTCTCTTTTGATTGGCCTATGCATGGACAATAGTTTAGAAGCAAATCGAAAAAGCTCTTCTGCTTCCATCACAACCTCTTTATTTTGTTGAAGCCATTCTCTAACGTGATAACGTAAACCAGAAACATGAAAAATTGGTTGTCCCCTTAAACTCTTCGATAAAATAGCATTTTTCGTTGCCAAAACCACAGCATAATGAACGGGAATCTGAGGCCGTGACTGTTGTAACATCCCCTTCATCCACTCCATATGTCGTCTACTTTGATGAAGTGGATTCGTCATTCCCTCGATATCGCCTTCTGCTGTAGTTCGTGTAAATTGATTAAAGGATTCATCAAAGTCCAGAAATCCTGTTATATTTTTAATTTCAAGTATCAATATAAATTGAGGACATAGTAAAACGGTGTCTATTTGATGTGTAGTACCGAAGTGACTAAGTATTTGCAAATCATGAAGAAAATAATGCGGATCAGGTAAAATAATTTCAAGCCATTCTGCGTCTACTCTTTGCTCCCCAGCAAAGCCTGCGTGCATTCGCCTCAACTTCTCAAAATAATACATGTATTTAGTATGCGTACTAGGTAATCTTCTTACCAAAGCTTCTAAAATTTTGTGCTGCTCCGATTCCTGACGATCCAATAAAATCATTGTTTCTCCTTCACCTCCTATAACTATTGTATTAAAAAAAAACCTCATAAAAAGAGGTTCCAAAAAACCTGAAATACATATAGAACAAATTAAATCTTTCACCAACTTTTTTAGATAGAAAGAACGGGAAAATTCCTACGATTCAGCTCTTGCTAGTATTTTTTTGCTCGCTATCCGTCAATGAGGTAGTTCTTTCCGTCGGTTTGACCTTGCTTTCCGTCGCTCTGAGACTTCTTTCCGTCGTTGTGACCTTGCTTTCCGTCGCCACTAATCCAATCCGTCACCCTGATATTTCTTTCCGTCGTTGACGTAGTTCTTTCCGTCGCTCTGAGACTTCTATCCGTCGGTGTAACCTTGCTTTCCGTCGCCACTAATCCAATCCATCACCCTGACATTTCTTTCCGTCGTTGACGTAGTTCTTTCCGTCGCTCTGAGACTTCTATCCGTCGGTGTAACCTTGCTTTCCGTCGCCACTAATCCAATCCGTCACCCTGATATTTCTTTCCGTCGTTGGCGTAGTTCTTTCCGTCGCTCTGAGACTTCTTTCCGTCGTTGTGACCTTGCTTTCCGTCGCCACTAATCCAATCCGTCACCCTGATATTTCTTTCCGTCGTTGGCGTAGTTCTTTCCGTCGCTCTGAGACTTCTATCCGTCGGTGTAACCTTGCTTTCCGTCGACACTAATCCAATCCGTCACCCTGACATTTCTTTCCGTCGTTGGCGTAGTTCTTTCCGTCACTCTGAGACTTCTATCCGTCGGTTTGACCTTGCTTTCCGTCGCCTCAAATCCTAAAAAGCCCCCACTGTATCAAACGGAATCTGTTCGCCATTTTTATATAAATCAGTATATTCATAATTAACATCTTTCGTAAGTTTAAAAATATGCTGTGTAATAACTTCGTTGTTTTGATTTTCAACTTCATCAATGTTTATTACCATCGTATCGCCTTTACTCTTCACGCTGACCGTAACAGTCCCCTTGGTATTAATCACAATAAACGAGCGTTTTTCACCATTATTAATCATTTGTACATAATCTTCCATTCCAAGGACATTTAAAATTTTTTGCAGATCCCTTGGTACAGATTTTACTTCAGTGATTGCTAATGTTGATTGACATGCTGACAATGCAATAATGGAACATAAAAAGACAATTAATAGTTTCCTCATATACCATCCCCCATCTATATTAGTATTATATTTTCAAAAAAATATTCCAAAAAGACTTTCAACATAAAACAACTGAACAGCCTAAGCCATTCAGTCGTTTTTTCGTAGTAAATATAAAAAATACGGCCCTCCGATACAAGCTACGACAATACCTGCTGGCACTGTCGCACTTGAAATAGCTACGCGGCCAATTGTATCCGCTAACATTAGTAAGCTTGCACCGATCAACAATGTAAGCGGTAAAAAGAACTGGAAGCGCGGTCCGACAAGCTGTTTCGCAATATGTGGAGCCATAAGACCGATAAAAGCAATACCTCCTGTGACCGATACGGCTGCCGCAGCTAAAGCTACTGAAACAATTAATAATTGCACACGCTCTCTGCCGATATTCAAGCCTAAGCCAACCGCCGTTTGTTCGGTCATCGCAAGTACATTTAACACATTGGCCTTATAAAAAACAAATGGAATACCTAGTACAAGCCAAGGCAATAAAGCCCATAAAAACGGCCAATCTGTTCCCCAAATATTGCCCGCAAGCCATTGCGCGATAAATTGCACATCACTCCGCTCAGCTGAGGAAATTAATATTATCATTACACCCGATAAGGCCGATGCTACACCTACTCCGACTAAAATGAGTTGGACCGGCTGCACACCCTCATTGCGCTTGTATGAGAAAAAGTAAATGCAGAGTGCCGTTAATAAAGCGCTGACAAATCCTACTAGTGGTAACGCATACGCAAAGTTAGGTAGATCTCCATTAACAAGGAGATAAAAGAGCGTAATCCCAACACCTGCACCTGCATTAATCCCAATAATACCGGGATCCGCTAAGTCATTACGTGTCACACCCTGCAAAACGGCACCAGCCAATGCTAACGCCATCCCTGCAGCTGCCAGCACAAACAATCTCGGCAAGCGCACAGAGAACAATACGAATGATTCTTTGAAGCTACCGTCTCCCAGTAAAATCGGTATTATGCGATCAATCGAAACTGAAGCCGCTCCCACTGAAATACCCATTACAAAAATAGCTATTGTTAATAGTATCCAAGCGATTAGCCATTTACGTTGTTTTTTTCGCCCGACATTAAACAATTTGACGACCTCCCTTCCGTACAAGAAGTAAGAAGAATGGAAGGCCGATAATTGAAATAATGGCAACTACAGGTGTCTCATATGGAGCATTAATCATTCTTCCTGCAAAATCTGCAGTCACCATAAACCATCCACCGATAATGGCACTCATCGGTAAAACAAATCGATAGTCTGTGCCAACAATCGCACGAACAATATGCGGCACCATTAAACCAACGAATGCTAAATTACCTACTAGTGCAACTGCAGAGCCTGCAAGAATGACAACTACAAACATCATAATTCCTTTAATAACGGCTGTATTTTGCCCTAACCCAACAGCTACTTCTTCATTTAAACTTAAAATGGTTAGCTGACGACTAAATGCAAACGCAATAATTAATCCGACCACAATAATAGGAACAATTATTAAAGCTTGCCATGTAGTGCCAATTAAACCACCACTCGTCCACATCGAAACATCTTTCGAAATTTGAAATAATATTCCCGTACCATCTGCTATTGCTTGTAATAAAGCGGTTACAGCTGCCCCAGCTAAGACTAGCTTTAATGTAGAAAAGCCATTCTTTGTTGAAGCGCCAATCCCATAGACAACAATCATCCCTACACCTGCACCTATGAAACAAGCAAAAATAAGCGTATAATACGACGTATTTTGGATAAATGCCATCGTTAATGCAAGTGCCGCATTCGCACCTGCTGTGAGACCAAGAAGCCCTGGATCTGCTAATGGATTTCTAGTAACCCCTTGCATTATAGCCCCAGCAACTGCGAGTGCACTGCCTACAAAAATAGCGGCAATAATACGAGGAAATCGAATTTCTCGTAAAATAGCATAATGCTTACCGCCGCCTTGTCCAACAATCGCTTGAAAGACGTCTTGAATACTCGTATTTGCCGCTCCGATACAAAGTGAAATCGTAACTGTCACTGCTAATAAGATCAGTGCAAGCAACACCTGAAGCCAAAATGGGAAATATCGAAACTTTGTCATTTGCCTTCGCTACTCTCTACTGAAATTATTGTAAAAATTTCTTTTCAAAGAAATCTAATTGATAATCTAAAGTGATTGGGTCATTAAAGTAAAATTCGTTGGCATTCACTTCAAATAAATGACCATTTTTCTCAGCCTCTAAATCTTTAAACCATGCAGCATTTTTAATAGAACTATCTTGACCTTTAAACATACTAAAAATCACATAGTCCCCCGCATAATCACTTAATACCTCTTGAGAAATTGCTAAATAACCAGGCTTTAAAGCACCTTCTTTTACTTTTTCAGGCATTTTTAAGCCCATTTCTTGATATAAAATTTCTGTTCCACGGCCCCAGTTATCTCCATAAACATACAATTGTTTATTGAACATTTCTGCAACAGTAACCGTTGCATTCTCACCGATTTTTTCTTTAATTTTCGTACCTGCTTCTGCAGCACGTGTTTTAAAATCTTTTACCCATTCAGTTGCTTCTTTTTCTTTGTTGACCACTTTACCGATTTCAATAAATTGCTGTAAATAATCCACTTTACTATAAGTAAATAATACAGTTGGTGCGATTTCTGCTAATTTATCCGCATTTTCAATACCATTTAAACCAATAATCAAATCTGGCTCAAGCTCGATAATTTTTTCTATATCCGTATTCTCAACAACCACTGCGTCTTTAATATCATTTTGGAAGTTTGGGTTATCTTTAGCCCATGAATCAACACCCACAACATTAACGCCAAGCTTAAGTAAATCCCCAACAAATGAAGATAACACAACTACACGTTTTGGATGAGCTGGCACTTCAATAGGACCAGATTCTGATTGATACGTAATTGTTTCTGCAGATGCTTTATCTTTTGAGCCCTCATCTGCCTTCTCTTCTTTATTGCCGCACGCTGCAAGCACTAGTACGACCACCATAAACATTGGTAATAACCACTTTTTCATGAATATATCTCCTTTTATACTGTTTGTAGTAAGTTATATGTAATGCACATTGGCTTGTCTGTTCGTGGATCCTTGCCAATGACTGCATCAATATGAAACACTTTTTCTAATACTTCAGGTACAATAACTTCCTCTGCAGTACCAAACTTCACAAGCTCTCCTTTTGACAGCGCGACAATAAAATCTGAAAAACGTGCTGCCTGATTTAAATCATGTAGCACCATGACAATTGTGCGTCCTTCTTCTGCGTTAAGCTTGTCAAGTAATTCTAAAACCTCTAACTGATGGGCCATATCTAAATAAGTTGTTGGCTCATCTAAAAAAATAATATCGGTTTCTTGCGCTAATGCCATCGCAATCCACACTCGTTGACGCTGTCCACCTGATAAAGCATCAACTGTGTCCTGGCGAAAGTCATCCGTTTTAGTTACCTTTAAGGCCCAGTCAATCATTTCTTTATCCTTTTGCGATAAATTACCGAAGCCCTTTTGATATGGAAATCGACCGTAGGATACAAGCTCTTCCACTGTTAAACCATGTGCACTTTCCGGACTTTGTGGCAAAATGGCTAACTCTTTCGCTAATTCCTTCGAATTCATTTCAGAAATATTTTGACCATCTAATATGACTTGTCCACTCTTATGCTTCATAATCCTTGTCATAGCCTTTAAAAGTGTGGATTTGCCACAGCCATTGGAACCAATAATGGTCGTTATTTTACCGTCTGGAATTTGTAACGATAAATCATGCACAATCGTTTTGTCCTTGTAGCCGATACGAATCGATTCAACTTGTAAACGCACAACGTAACCTCTCTTTCCTTTTTCTTATTTTCATGCTATGATAACGATTAATCGATAATGATAATCATTATCACTAAAGAATAGTCTATTTATCTTATAAAATTTTGTCAAACACTTTTTTAGGATGTGGTGATATAAATGCAACATGTATACGATGTAACTATTATTGGTGGTGGCCCTGCAGGACTATATAGTGCCTTTTATAGTGGTTTACGAGGATTGAAAACGAAATTAATTGAGAGTCAACAACAGCTTGGTGGTAAAGTTTTACTTTATCCGGAAAAGCTGATTTGGGATATTGGTGGTCACCCCCCTGTGTTAGGAGAACAATTTGCGAAACAATTAATTGCACAGGCAAAAACTTTTGAGCCAACCGTTTTAACAGGCACTAAGGTCGATTTTATCGAGCGCCAAGATGATATTTTTGCTCTTCACACTGCGCAAGGAGATAAACATTACTCTAAAACCGTTCTTTTAGCAGTTGGTGGTGGAATTATTAACCCTCAAAAGCTTTCGCTAGAAGGTGCAGAAAAATATGAAATGACTAATTTACACTATACGGTGCAGTCCTATCGACACTTTGTGGACAAGGAAATCATTATTTCGGGAGGCGGAAATGCGGCTATTGACTGGGCAGTTGAACTAAGTCCTATCGCTAAAAACATTACTGTTGTTTATCGTAAAGATAAGTTATCTGCCCATGAAGCAACAATTCAAGAGGCTTTAAATGTTGGAGTAAAGATTGAATGCAATACAACGATTACAAAATTGACTGCTAATGCTGACAAAACAGCCATCCAATTAGTGACATGTGAAAACTCAAAAACAAAACAAAGCTATACGCGTCAAATTGATGAAGTAATTATTAGTCATGGCTATAATCGAGAAACATCATTAGAATTGGATCAAGCGATTACTATTCCTAAAAAAGATGATTATTATTTTGAAGGGAAAGCAACTGGAGAAACAGCTCAGCCTGGGATATTTGCAGCAGGTGATATTTTAGCGTTTGAAGGAAAAATTCATCTCCTTCTAGGTACTTTCCAGGATGCAGCCAATGCAGTGAACTCTATTAAAACGTATTTAGAGCCTACTGCCTATCACCATGGAATCGTGTCATCACATAATGAAGTATTTAAAGAGAAAAATCGCTCTATTATTGAAAAGCACCTTATACAAAATAAGCACAAAGAAACCCATGCAAATCAACTGAATCATGATCAATCATCATCAAGCTAATTACTCATTCTTTGATAATATTAATTTGTTCATGACTATTTTCAACCACCATGATTCTGCTGAAATAGACTAAACGAAAAAGAGGATATATGAGCATATAGCCTCTTTTTTATGTAGATTAGCCTTTATATAAAAGATATATTTGATGTGCTATATAGTCGGAACTGTAGTGTAAGCCTTTTCTAATCCACCACATAATAACACCAATTATTGAAGCTGTTTTAATTTCAATACTTACGTAATTTTCCGGAAGTATTTTCTCACTATTTTCCCTTCTTTTCATGACTAGCTGTTGAATAAAGTTAAATAGCTGCACTTCTAACTCATCATTGTCAAATAAAATTAATAAGTAATCGCGGTGGCTATACAAATTATCTAAAAGCTTCGTAAATTGTTGTTTCTCCGACAAATCTCTAGCATCAATAAGGGACAAAATTTGAATTGAGATTCCTTCCATAATTTCATGAGCTAGTTGTCCTACTAGATCCTGAATGTCCTGATAGTGTAAATAAAAAGTAGTACGATTTAAATTTGCAACCTTCGCTACTTTTTGTACGGTTAATGTAGAAGCCCTTTCCCCTTCACTTATTAATTGCAGCACTGCCTTCTTAAACATTTCCTTCGTTCTAATCGACCTTGGATCTTCTTTTTTATCTGTAGACATTTGTTCTCTCCTTTGTTCATCATTTCTCATTTCATCGACAGGCAATTCATTCGTGTCGACTACTGAACAATTTGAAAAATATTGTTTATGGTCAAGAGATGTAGCTTTCTGATACCATTTACTTTATCGACAAATTGTCGATAATACAAGCTTCAATATAAAGGAGTTCACATGCAAAACGAATTATCAGAAAAAGCGAAGTCTATATTATTGGTCATATTAATAATGGGATGTTTTTTATCCACTTTAAATCAAACTTTGTTAAATGTTGCACTTAGTAACTTTATGAATGTATTTCAAGTAGATGCGGCTACCATCCAATGGTTATCGACTGGATTTATGCTTGTAAATGGGATACTCGTCCCAACTACTGCATTTTTAATAAAGAGATTTACTACGAGACAACTATTTATCAGTTCGATGTGCTTTTTATTAATTGGTTCCATTATTTGTGGGAGCGCCATGAATTTTGGCATCCTATTAACCGGGCGTATGATTCAAGCGGTCGGAGCTGGCATAATCGTTCCTCTTATGATGACGGTCATTTTATATTTATATCCTGCTGAAAAACGTGGTGCTGTGATGGGAAAAATGGGATTTGCGATTATATTTGCCCCTGCAATTGCTCCTACACTTTCAGGTTTCCTCATTGAATATTTCTCATGGCGCTGGCTATTTATCGGATTAATTCCATTTGTACTTGTTGTTATTTTGTTAGCAAATAAATATTTAATGAATGTCGCAGAAACAGAAAAAGGCAAATTGGATCTATTCAGTGTTTTACTTTCAACAATAGGCTTTGGCGGTATTTTATTTGGTTTTAGTAGAGCAGGAAGTAAAGGCTGGGATGATGTAATTGTTTTAACAACGATCATTATTGGTATTATCATGACAGTTTTATTCTGTATCAGACAAATAAAGTCAAAAGATCCGTTGTTAAATTTATCTGTATTCAAATATAAAATCTTTACATTAACATCAATTATTAATGTTGTTATTACAGTGGTTATGTATGCAGACTTAATTTTGCTACCGATTTATTTGCAAAATAGTCGAGGTTTTACAGCATTAGAAGCAGGATTGCTACTATTACCTGGTGCAGTCATAAATGCCTTTCTTTCGCCAGTTACAGGGAAGATGTTTGATAAATATGGGGCAAAACCTCTATTCATAACTGGGCTAGTATTTATTATTATTTCCATATGGGGCGTACTAGATTTGACTTCTTCTACAACTTATATGTATATCATGATTCGCACAATTATTTTACGTATCGGCTTAGGCTTTATTACGATGCCATTAAATACTGCTGCCTTAAATGCACTTCCACGAACATTAGGTTCACATGGATCTGCTGTTAATAATACGGTTCGCCAACTTGCAGGTGCCATTGGTACAGCCGTTGTCATGACGATTTATTCAATTCAAACAACTTCTCATGCCACGACACTCGCAACGCAACATGTTGTTCACGAAAAAATCGGCCAATTATCTTCCATTCTGAGTACCAATGACGCATATTTAGTTATGCTTGTATTTGCAATCGTCGGGTTAGCAATTGCATGCTTTATGCCGAGAATACAGAAAACCTCGTAATTTAATAAAGCTCTCGCTAATGAGCGGGAGCTTTTTGTTTACTGAACATCTTTCCTTATCATCAAAAATCGAATCATTTTCTGCTTTAAAATATTTTGAATTGTTCTTATTTCCCTTATAGCTATAAGCATCGATAAGGAGATTATTATCCAGTCTCACCCCTAACGTTGCTACATCATTCTCTCTGTAAATCGTAGTCCAATAAGAATCTTTAATTGTTTTATCATTTACCTTTGTTTGCTTCAATTTAGTATTTAACAGGGTATCTAATGGTGGACTTTAAATAAACTCATATTACGTTCCATCGAGATAAACTACCTAAAGAAATTTAAAAATGCTCCCATTTGTCTTAACATACCAACTCCATTTGTTATTGTTCCCGCATGGCCCATAATTGTATTTATATGCTGTGGTAATCTTCCAAATCTAGAAGTTTGGTGTTGTTGATTTGGGTAAAAGAAAGGTTGCTCCCTTCTACCTTGCATAGGAGGAGGAGGGCCAAAACCTTGTCTGTATCTTGGTGGGAATGGTCTCATTCTTGGATTCGGCGGATAAAATGGCATCAATTCACCCCCTGTCAGATATCTTTTACCTAGTATATGTCTGTATTTTTTTATTGTTTAGACTATCGAAGAAGATGCTGAAAAATTATATACAATATGTATTGTAAAAAATTTTGAAATCTAGTGCCTCCCCTTTCTGTGAAGGTTCTTCACAACAACTTTGTCTTCCACAGGAACCATACTATTTTTAATTTCATATTATACAAAAATACGAATAAAGAAGGGATTCCGATTCAAAATTCAAAATATCTAGAATTTCTGTCCAAATTTGGTGTTGGCGGTGCACATCCGGGCGGTATTAATTTAACAAAGGAAATATTCAAGACTGAGAACATTAGCGAAAATTCCTATATTTTGGATGTAGGGTGTGGTACAGGCCAAACAGTTGCCTATTTAACAGACAAATACGAAGCAAAAGTAACAGGTATTGATATCAATTCTGTAATGATCGCAAAGGCTAAAAAAAGAATGAAAAAAAATCGCTTACGCGTAAAAATAATTCAATGCTCTATAGAACAAGTACCGTTACCCGATCATACATTTGATTTTATTATTTCTGAATCTGTTCTTTCTTTTGTCAATAAACCTAGTGCCCTAAAAGAAATTTTTCGTTTATTAAAAAATGGCGGTCGGTTTATTGCCATTGAATTTACTACTCATCAACCACTTGAAGAAGAAATTGAAAAGGAAATCAAACAGTTTTATGGATTTGATTCTTGCTCAATGAAAAAGGATTGGGTAGCTTTATTTAAACAGGCTGGTTTTAAAAATATTCGTATACAAAAAAATAAATCAATCTTCTCAGTACCTGAGTTTCATCACTCAAAGGATATTGAACCTGAACTTTATGAGGTAATGGATAAACATTTTGATATGAACTTAAAGTACGAAGGGCTTTTTGACTATAGAATTTATTCATGTACTAAATAGTTTGAGGACTTAAAAGATCTGATGTTATTCAAATTGAAAACTTCTTAAACGAAAGGAGTAGGAGATTCGTTCAAAGACAAGTCTCCTACTCTGATATCAATTCCTTTGTTGTGAGGAAATTTGGATTTTTTACATTTTGCAGAATACTACGGTGATACTTATAAACCTTCGTCAGACTAACGGAGGCTTTAGTTCAATTAGGTTAATAAATTATTACATAAAAAACGTTCAGATTACTGAGCGTTTTTTTGCATTTTATGTTAATGGCAATTAGATTGTTATTTACTTTTAATATTTTTCTCCCCATCAATGTTTTTTGTTCTTGATACACCATAAAATGACACCTGTCATAATGAACCTTTGACTGGTGTGAATATGTTTTTTCCTTTCGTTTTCTTATCATTATTGTAAGAAAACAAAGAAAGAGTGATTTTATAATGAAAGTTCAACAAAGATTACCCCTAATCGATATGTTACGAGGCTTTGCTGTATTAGGGACACTTGGCACGAATATTTGGATTTTTGCTTATCTTGGAGATATTTCGTATATCACAACGAGTAGTTATTCAGGTTGGTGGTCATTCAACGATTTTTTACGAATGGCAGTTCTTTTTTTAGTAAACGGTAAACTCCTTGGTTTATTAACAATAATGTTTGGTGTAGGTCTAGAATTAAAATATCAGCAAGCCTTGCGAAAAGGAAATGCTTGGCCTGGAATGTATATTTGGACGATAGTCTTTTTATTTATGGAGGGTCTTATCCACTTCACCTTAGTCATGGAATATGATATTTTAATGAGCTATGCTGTGACAGCCGTCATCATTGCCTTTATCGTTAAATTTGGTGATAAAGCGATTAAACGTGCTTTATACATTTTTGGTAGTTTCCATACACTAATGATTCTAATAATTTTAGTCGGCACATTGCAAGGTGCCGCCAATGTTTCCATTGCTGGAATCGATCCAGTCGTTAAACTTTATGAAAATGGCACTTGGTTTGAGCAAATACAATATCGTTTAACACATTTTCTTTATTATAGAACAGAATCTATTTTTATTTTTCCAATGAATATCTTCTTATTTTTACTAGGTGTTACGTTGATGAGAAAAGGTGTATTTTTACAAGATGACAAAGGACGTCAGGCGCGTCAAAAGCTATTCAAAATCGGTATTTTTATTGGGATACCTTTAAACCTTCTAATCTTTATTCCTGGTGGAGCATTTGATTTACCTGTTCGTTATTTATTCGCACCAATTCTATCTATTGGTTATATTGGTATATTAGGTAAAATGATAGAATATAAGAAGCTTGATTGGATATGGAGTAGATTTGGCGAGATTGGGAAAATGTCTTTAAGTTGCTATGTACTACAAAACATTATTGCATCTATTATTTTCTATGGCTGGGGCTTAGGTTTGGGTGGCAAATTGAATAGTATTGAAGTCATCAGTATTTGGCTAACCCTCTCCCTTCTACAACTTTTCATTGCACATATTTGTATCAAGCATTTTCATGTTGGACCAATGGAATGGATTCGGAAACATGCCATTCAAAGTGTCACGCAGAAGTAATCGACAAAGGTTGGTGTGAAATATAAAGATTTATCCAAGAGACCAAGCAAAACACTATTTAATTATCGATGTTGTGTCACTAGTTTTTTTATTTACAATGGTATTAAGTTCAAATTCCCATTTACCATTAATGGCAAAAATAATAATCCTTATGTTATTTTTAGTAGCCTTCTATATTGCTTTATGGTTTAAAGATTGGCGTTTATTGTTAGCTTCTTTACTAGGCTTTACTCTTATTGTCATTCTGGGTATTTACGAAGGTTCTTCTATGTTAGTTTTTGGATTTACATTTGCTGATTTACTTGGAAGAGCTAAATCTAAGTGGCATATTGCAGTGGGAATGTTTGCCATTGCCCTTATGTTTTTTATCGTTATTTGGTTTGAATCTGGAACATCTTTTACATTAGAAACCGAAGTTTTAATACCCATTATGATCATTCAGCTACTATTTCCAATGCTAATTTACTACGTTGAAAAGTCCAAAAAATTACAATCGGAATTAACAGAGGTAAATACCCAGCTTGTACAGCAAGAAGAAAGACAGCGAATCGCGAGAGACCTCCACGATACACTTGGTCATACATTGACTATGATTAAAATAAAAACCGAACTAACAACAAAATTAGTCGATAAGGATACAGTGCGTGTTAAAGATGAGCTAAACGATATTTTAGCAACAACACGAACAGCACTAAAGCAAGTAAGAGAATTAGTCTCCGATATGAATTTTATTTCGTTAGAAAGTGAGCTTATTCTTTGTAAGCAACATCTTCAAACAGCTGATATCTCAATAAAAATCAAAAATAACTGTCCAAAACTTTTACTAGCTAGTGTAGAAGAAACGATGCTGTCCCTTTGTCTCCGGGAAGCTACTACAAATATTATTAAGCATAGTCAAGCAAAAAAATGCGAAATAGATATCAATGATATAAATGGAATTTTAAAGATAAACATTATTGATGACGGCGTCGGCTTACATAACCAAGGGCATGGAAATGGATTATCATCGATGCAAGAAAGAATGAACGCCCTTTTAGGAAGTGCTTTTATTGACAATTTACCTACAGGTGGAACAATTGTGACCTTAACGTTACCTATCCAACACTTCAGAAAGGAGCCACCAGCATGATAAGAGTATTACTAGCAGAAGATCAACAAATGTTACGAGGCGCCTTGACTTCCTTGTTGTCGTTTGAGCCTGATATAAAAGTGATTGCAGAAGTTTCAGATGGTCAAAAAGCATGGGAATATATCCAACATGAGCCACCAGATGTATGTATATTGGACATCGAAATGCCGAATCTTACCGGACTTGAACTTGCTGAAAAAATAAGACAGGCAAATTTACCGTGCAAGGTGATGATTGTTACTACCTTCGCACGCCCTGGCTATTTACAAAAAGCGATGGATTGTGGGGTACATGGTTATTTATTAAAAGATGAGCCTATCGACTATTTAATTGAAACTATAAGAAAAGTGATGAATGGTGAAAAGGTCGTCAGCAGAGATCTAGCCGCTACGTTATTTATGAAAGAACAGAATCCGCTAAATGAACGTGAAATCGCTGTTCTTCAGCTGGTAAAAGAAGGACTCACAACAAATGAGATTAGTAAAAAATTATTTTTAACAAAAGGCACTATTCGAAACTATTTATCAACCTCTATTCAAAAGCTACAGGTCGAATCTAGGCAACAAGCTGTTCAAGTCGCCAGCGATAAAGGATGGCTTTAGAAAAAGAAAAGCGATACTGCATTCCTTATCTATAAAGGATACAGTATCGCTTAATTTTTAATTAACTTCTGGTTTATTTTTAGTAAACAAATTTATTATAATTTCAACGAGTACGACAGCAATTAAGGAAAGTCCAAATAGTGGCATTAGTATACCTAAAATGATCATGAAAATGATAAAAGGAATGGATACCTTTTGAGAGATTTTAGGTGGTGCAGATAGCATACCTTTTTTCTTTCTTAGTAGCCATGTTCTAACTCCCCAAGCAATTACCACTAAAAATGCTAGACATACTAGTAAATTTATTAATTTATTTGGCCAGCCAAACAAGTGACCTTCATGCAAAGGAATTCCCCAAGTGAACCATTTGGCAAGAATGCCATAGTCCTCATATCCAACCTTGTCAATATATTTTCCACTATATTGATCAAAATACATTGTCGTTTCATCATACGGACTAACATCAAGACCTGTGACACCAGTGTTACTAGATTTTGCAACTGTATAAACACCGACTTCATTAGTAGGATAGATAATCGCATAAGGTTTTGATATTTTCATTGCATCAATTTCATGTTGTAGCTTTTCTACGCTTATTTGGTAAGGGTTAGCAGCACAGATCGTATTGGCTCCCATACCATGATGTGCTGCATGTCCTGAATCTGACGTTGGAGGTGTTTCTTGACGAGTAGCCCAAGGAATCTCACTTACATCAGATGTAGGCGGCTGTTGCTGCAATAATGGCGTGCCGAAAGAAGGATGATCTTGTGAAGCTTGATAAATATATTTCCCCATAAACGCAGACCATGGTAAGCCTGTGAAAATAATAACAAGCATTGGAATGGTAATAATTGTCCCCATAAGTGCATGAAACTTTCTACTCTTTTGACGTTTGTTTGTCTGCTTTGTTTTCTTTAGTAGTTTTGCTTTAAACGTCATGTAAATGCCTGAAAGCAGTAAAAAAACAGCCCAGCACGCTGCCAATTCTACTAAATAATTGACAACCGTTCCCCCAATAAATAAGGAACTATGGGCATTTCTCATAATATTTGAAAATGTGTAATCAGCATCCTGACCACCAATAATCTGATTATGATTATCCAGGAATACATATTTCTCTTTACCATCTGCATTCTTCATCGATAAACGAGTATTGTAAGGCTCTTCTAACTCTATAATTTTATTGGTTTTATAGCCTGCATATGATTCTTCTGCGAGTTTAACAGCATCATCAATAGATTGTACCTCGGTCTTTCCACTTTCACCAAAAAAGTATTTATCATATAACTGATTTTCAACATCAGTATAAAATAAATAACCAATACCACTTAGTGTTAGCGAAATAAGAAGTGGAGTAATAAATAATGCGGCATAAAAGTGCGTTCGCCAAAAACTTTGGTAAAGCTTGTTTTTCATGTATAATTCTCCAATCTATAATAATCAATTTCGCCTTGGCGTAATTGCGTCCGGATTTTGAATTGTGCCTGCACAATTCAAAATCCGTGAAATCCGCCGGAGCATTATCTGCATTCCGTAGGTGTTTACTGAATGCAGATAAGCGCAAAATAATTATATAGTTAAAAAGTGAAATAAGTATGAAGTCCTAGAGATTTTTTTATGGCAAAATATATGTATTCCTATTGAGATAATTGGGTTATAGTAAACAAAAGAGATTGTTTTCATTAAAAAGCTACTTAATGCCCTGTAAAATGGTGAGCATAAGTAGCCTTATATTTTGGTAAAGATAATAATCATTAGGATTTATATCCAACTAATTATCCAATTAGTTCTTTCATTACATTCGTATAAGCTGTTAAAATATCATTTTTATGAACAGCATCCTGCCCTACATACTGTTCAACTATCTCCTTTAATGTTTGAGAAGTACTTGTATATTGCTTTTCCATGACTTCAAATTTTAACAGACTTTCATAATAGTCGATTACTTGTGGATTCATGTGTAACACTCCTTTAATTTAAGCATAAAAAAACATCTTTCCTTCTTTAGAAAGATGTTTACTATGACAAATACACGACATAATACGCTGTTTGCCATGGTGAAAAAAGCTTTCTATTATTAATAGAAGCTACCATTTTAGCAATCATCGTACTATGAGCGTGCAGGAGAATTTCTCTAGTCACACTCAACACCCCCCTATCCTCGTAGGCTTTTTGGTTGTACTAGATAAAGGCAGGTCTCCTGGCTTATGTTTATCACACCTTTCACCTTCCCATTACTATGCGTAACAGTGGTCTTTTGAAACGTGCTCCATTTACAGTTGCGGGACAGCGTCGGAATTGCACCGATCTTCCCTTTTAAACAAATCGAAATTATGATTTGTACCTTTATCTTATTATTCCGTTTTTATTATTATACCATGCCTCATGGCTATTATGGGCTTACTCCCTAATTCTCGCTGGTTTTACAAAGGCCACATTCGTGAGGAAAAATACTATTCATTCGTCAAATTAAAGGATTTTTCATTTTTATCCTAGAAGTAAATATCAATTAGATTTAAAGGAGGAGAAAAAATGGTTATAGGCTTACATCACGTTCAAATAACAATTCCAAAAGGTGAAGAACAAGAAGGTAAACATTTTTACTGTCAAGTATTAGGACTAAAAGAACTTGAAAAGCCTAATTCCCTTAAAGGACGAGGTGGATTTTGGTTACAGGTCGGCAATAAAGAGGTTCACGTAGGGACAGAGGATGGCTTTGATAGATTAACGACAAAGGCTCATATTGCCTATCAAGTTGAAAATATAAAACAGTGGAAAAAGGCATTAGCTGAACATCATATAGAAATTCTCGAATCAGTTCCTATTCCTCATTTTGAACGCTTTGAATTTAGAGATCCATTCGGTAATAGAGTGGAGATGATTCAGAAAATTTAAATGAAAACAGTTTTATAGAAGTTAATCTCTATTCAAACTGGCATGTTATTCGGCAATACGATGGGTTATTTCCGTTTTGTCTGAGAAATATTTTTTTCATGGCATTGGCCCCTTTATTAAAGGTGATCGAGTCAGGTACGTCCCGAAAGTGATCAGATTCAACTTGAGGCTGGGACATAACTAAATGGTTCCTTTATAAAGCCGAATAATCTCTAAATTAACAAAACACGATAAATAGAAAAACCGAACTATTCCGAAACACTTCATGAGCGTTTCATTGGATAGTTCGGTATTTTTGTTGGCTGAAACTCTTTTGTCCCAGCCTCTTCTAAACGTGCTTTTGTCTATACGTAAGAGCAGTAATGCCTATCCCTATTACCTTTCATTTCTACATACACTTCACCCAACTGAAACATTTGTAATAAAACTGTAAATTAAGGCGACAAAGCCTTTTATATCAGGTGTTTGCAGCAAATCCCCATCCTCCGTGGTAACATTTACCTCAAAGAAGCCCTACTTTTTCATGCTACGATTAATTCCAATGGCAAGCCAAAATCGGATTAATCCTAACAAATAGCTTCAGGAGGACTTAACAACATGAATAAACGATTTTTAACAACAACATTAGCATTAACGATAGGTTTTAGTACATTGGGAATGGTAGAACCAACTGTTCATCCAATAGAAGTAGAGGCTGCAACAACTAATGCTCAAAATAACACACAGGCTGTTGCTGCGAAGGCAGATCAACTAATTCAAACTGGAAAAAGCTTAATTGGTAAGTCGACATACAGCACTGCTGAATACAAGGCTACATATCCTTATAAATTTTCTTGTGCATCATTTATTATGTACATTTTCGAGAAAAACGGTGTTGACCTCGGGACTTATAATGAAGATTATATGATACAGCAAGGAACATCTGTTAACAGAAATCAGTTACAAAAAGGTGATTTACTATTCTTTAAGAGTAAAAAAACGGGAACAGACCCTGATCACGTTGGTATGTATATTGGGGACAATAAAATGATTCACATGGCTGATTCTAAGCAAAATATTATTATTTCTGATTTAAATAGCAAGCCATATTATACAAATAGTTATGTAGGTGCCCGTAGAGTATTACCTACATTACTTTCAGCGAATCCTGCTACGAAAGGCGATAAAATTGTTGAAAACGCCTTTAATTATAAAAATAAAGTAAAAATCAGCTCTACAAATAATGAAGCAAGTCTTCGCTTTACAGCGCCTGGATTTGTTGACTTTATCTATCGTAAGAGTGGAATTAAACTTGGTACAACTAATTTAAAGGAACAAATGAATGTTGGAACAACAGTTACACGTGCCAATTTAAAAAAGGGTGATTTGGTGTTCTTTAATAGTGTTAAAGGATCTAAAACTCCTTCACTAGTAGCTATCTATGCAGGAGATCAGCGTCTAATCATTCCAAGTTCTAATGGTATCAATACAAGAGTTCTATTATTTGACTATTATAAAGATCATTATATTACAGCAAAACGTGTTTTTTAAGACATTTTATATTGTAGCTAGAAAAGAAGCATTCCTTAAGGGAGGGAACTGAAAAAGTCTATATCTTCTCACATTGCGAGGTATTTAACGATTTTATCGTTGAATACCTCGCTTTTTTCATTTGGCACTGTGACTCTACTGTTGTTTTCCGAAGCATTCCGCTCGCTTTCCGCGGGCGAGCGCCGAGCCTCCTCCTACGCTTCGTGCGGGGTCTCGTCTGTCTCGCTTTCCCGCAGGAGTCGAGCGATGCTTCTCCAAACAACGCAATATATCACACTATTATTTTAGTCACGCTTTCATTTATAATAAAAGAATTAATGTGCAGGTGATGCCCCCGTTGATATCAAATTAAGAAACCCTTAATTTAAGTCCATATATGGCGATCTACGATATTGTTGTGCCAAAAGATAATATACTTCGCCAAATCAATGAACTTGTTGATTTTTCATTCATTTTAGAAGAGTTAAAAACAAAATATTGTTTAGACAATGGACGTAATGCCATTCCTCCAATTCGTAAGTTTAAGTACTTATTATTAAAAGCGATTTATGATGTATCAGACGTCGACCTTGTAGAGCGTTCAAAGTACGATATGTCATTCAAATATTTCTTGGATTTGGCGCCAGAAGATCCAGTCATTGATTCAAGTTCGCTTACAAAATTTCGTCGGCTTCGTCTTCAAGTCGTAAGCTTATTAGACATGCTTATTGGGAAAACAGTTGAGATAGCATTTCATCGACTGCGGGTCTATTTGGCATGGAAATTCAAGGTGCTACAACGATATTCGCTGTCAATTTGAAACGGATATTAAAGCTACTAAACGAAAAAGAATAAGGAATAGAGACAGAAATAAGGCACTTCCTGTTCAAAATTGAACAAGACGTGCCTTATTTTCAACTGAAAAAGGTTCGCTTTTATGAAAACTTAAGTTTTTCAGTGCCCTCCCTTAAGGAGTGCTTCTTTTTCTATTATATATTTTTTAACTGATTTGCAAATTCAATCATAGATTTGCTAGACATTGGACCTTTAATAAGTACAATGGTATTACTATCTAACTTAGGCTTTAGTACATCTAAAACTCCTGTAACATCTTTAAAGCTATGAACATCTGCCTTAGTGCCTTCCTTCAGCGCTTGGTTCGCGATATTTTCTGCCCTATTGCCAATTGTAATAAGCGTATCAATGTTTCTTTTCGCGACCATTGTGCCAATCTCTCGATGATATTTTTCTTCGAAACTACCTAATCGCTTAATGTCACCTAAAATAAGAATTACTTTTTTCCCTTTTCCGATCGTATCTAAAACCTTTAGTGCTGCTTCTACAGAAGTTGGGTTGTTTGTCCATGTATCATCTACTATCGTACTTTCACCGATGCCGTTAGAAATCTCTAAGTGCCGTGCCATCGCTTTGAACGTTTTTAATTGCGAAATAGCGACAGCAATGGAAAGTCCCATTTCCTTTACGGCAGCAATAGCCGCTAATGCATTATATACTTGGTGTTCTCCGTATCCTGGAACAAATAAATTGTATTTGTCATTTGACACTTTTAGTATAAATTTCATCCCGCCTTCTGTGAACTGGATATTCGTAGCTTGATAATCTGACTTTTCGTGGACGCCAAAGGTAATAACCTTCCCTTTAAATTTATTCAGGGGGATCTTTTTAATGTTTTCATCATCACCATTAATGATTAAAGTGCCATCTTTTCTTATTCCTTCTACAATTTCAGCCTTTGCTTTTATATAGCCATCAAGATTTATACATCCATCTAAATGATGGACTCCGATATTCGTAATGATACCAATCGTAGGCTGATAGATCATACATTGGTGTTTAATATTCCCTATATTCCCCAGTCCTAATTCAAAGATTGCTGCTTTTGTATTCTGATTGATTCCAGTCAAGTAGGGTAAGGATTGCCGTGGCTCATTTTTACTGCTGACAGATGCTTGAACATTCCATTCCTTACTAGCTATGTGTTTAATCATTTCTTTTGTTGTTGTTTTACCACATGTTCCAGTCAAAGCAACGACGGGTATTTGAAATAGATTTCTGTAATAGTCCATGAATTTCCAATATGACTGCACAATACTCTTGACGCGTATAACGGTCGTATTCTTCAGCGCATTTTTCAATTCCTCTGATGATTTATCAGAAATGACTAGAGACGGACCTTTTCGATCTATTTCTTGCCAGTTGATTGTATCATTTCTACTAACAAACATAAGTGTATGATTTTGGGTCAGTTCATGTCGGTTATAATAAATTGCTTGTTTAACAGACCATAGTTCAGAACCGCTTATTAATTCTCCTTGTAATAATTTTCTTATATCGGTTACACTTATATGTTGCAAGTTAACTACGCCCCCTTTCTATAAAATATTTTTCTGAATAAATGAACTAATATATGACTATGCTTCTGCATTTCAATTGACTATAGAAATGCTCATTCTAGTAAATGATGAAAAATAACATTTATTTAGGTGAAATCTATTCAGAAGAAGATGTTTTTTTTATTTTTAAATCATCTGCCAACTTCGAAACTTCTTTACTATACATATCTCCTTTAATGAAAAGAATCGTATTTTCATCTACAATGTCTTCTAACAATTTATAGACACGCGTACTATTTTTAAAAATATACACAGGTGAATTCAGTCCTGCCTCAATGGCATGAACCGCTATAATGCTTGCATGTTCCCCTATTGTAATGAGTACATCAACCCCAATTTGACTGATTAATTCTCCCGCTTGTTCGTGAATAATATATCCCCAAGACCCTAAATCTGTAATCGTTCCAATAATGGCAATCTTTTTCTTGTCTTCTCCGAGCGCGTTCAAAACCTTTAATCCTGCCTCCAAAGAAGTGGTCGTAATATTCCATGTATCATCTATTAACATGGAATTATTAATGCCCTTAAAAACTTGAAGCTGCTTATTCAATTTTTGGAATGATTGCAGTCGTTTAGCTGCCAACGAAATCGGCAAATCCATTTCATAAATAGCTGCAATCGCAGCAAGGGCATTATATACTTGATGCTCGCCAAAACCTGGTACAAAGATTTCATAGCGTTTCTTCATGTGATGAACGTTGAACAGCATACCGTTTTTGTGGTAGCGAATATTACTTGCTCGAAAATCACAAGATTCATGCTTACCTACTTTAATAATACTTCCTTGAAACTTCGATAAATCTATTTTACTTGTGTTGATATCCTCAGCATTAAGGATTAATGCTCCTTCGGGACTAATAATGTCCAACATCTCACCCTTTGCTTGGATATACCCATCTAAAGTTTTACAATAATTTAAATGATGGGCCCCAATATTTGTAATAATCCCAATAGTCGGCTTGAAATATTCCCCCGCAAGTCTGACATCCCCCGGTGAACCAACAGCAGTTTCAAAAACGGCTGCATCGGTATGATCATCAATATTCAGTAAATATTGCAAAGAAGCGGTTCTAGAATTACTACTAAGTGGTGTAGATGCTACTTTTAGATCTTCAGAAAGTATATGTTTGATCATTTCCTTTGTCGTCGATTTACCAGAAGTACCAGTAATGGCTACGATAGGGATATCGAATTGATTGCGATAATAATTTACAAATTTCCAATATGCCTCATCTATATTATTTACTTTAATGATGATTATTTGCTCAGGTATTTCATATTCGCTGTATAGTCTATCGGTTACAAGTACTAAAGGATAAAGTGGCTCTAAGTCTTTCCAGTTGACAATACGTTTACTCATAAAAAGGGCGGTATTTGGTCTTTTCACTTGCTTCAGTCGATAAGCCGCATGTTGAATCAACACTTCCTCCGACCCTTGCACTAAATGGCCTGCAGTAATGACTGTTAAATTCTGCACCGTAAGAGGCTTCATATTATTTCCCCCTCCTTTCCTCTCTAGTATATGTAACTTCTTAAAAGTTGCTTGGATGTATACGAGATACTTAACTAGAGGAAAGCTATTTCTTCGCATATATATATAGTTGATTAAGCATCTAAGTAACAATAGAAGGAGTGATATACCTGAAAACGATTATATTTATTGGCACAAACAAATCCGGGTCAAGTCGTGAAGCAACAAGAGCAGCAGAAAAATTGGGATATTTTACCATACTTTTTACTAACAACGAAAAGCAATTACAGCAGAGAAATGCCTACCCAGATATTCATAAAATGATTCTTATTGATACTTCGAATATAAAGATCATGAAAGACGAAATACTCAATTTATCTAAAAATGGCTTTGAAATAAAAACTATCGTTAGTTTCGTTGATCCCTTTGTTCATATTGCCTCAATTTTATGTGATGAATTTTGTGACAACAAAACATCTTCAACAGCTATAGAGATGATGGAGGATAAAGAGAAAACTAGAAATTTTTTAAAGAACCAGCCTTATTCTCCGAAGTTTTTTCTTCTCAAGCCAAATGAGTCCGTTACTAATAACATAGAATTTCCGCTGATTGTAAAATCTCCAAAATCAACAGGCTCCAAAGATGTTTTATTAGCAAACGACACAGGTCAACTGGAGAAACACCTGAGCCATCTACGAAGCAAAAATCCTGGTGAAACAATTATGGTAGAAGAATATATCGAAGGTCCGCAATATTTAGTAGAAGCACTTGTCTATAACCGACAAGCAAATATCATCGGTATTATTGAACAAGAAATTACTCAAGGTAAACGTTTTATCATTACTGGTTATGGTGTTCTCGTTAAAGCTCCTAAAGATATTCAAACCGGACTTGAAGAGGTACTGCAATCAATTGTGAAAGAGTTTAACATCGAAAATGGTGCATTGCACTTAGAGCTTCGTTTAACAAAAAATGGTTGGAAGCTTATTGAGATTAATCCGCGAATCTCAGGAGGAGCAATGAATACGATGCTTCACGCCGCTTTCGGATTTAGTTTAGTGGAAGAAACACTTAAATTATTTTTAGGTGAACGCCCCGATATCAATCCAAAGCATAGAAAGTTTGTCTATACAAAATACGTCATTGTTCAAAGTAAAGGTATTTTAGAAAAAGTTATAGGAAGAAATAGAGCAACTAATTCACCAGGAGTTGTGGAAGTATATGTAAAGCCCAAAAAAGGGGCATTGCTAACTCCTCCTTTATCGATGGGTCATCGTTATGCATATGTAATTGCGGTAGGCGCAACATTAGCGGAGGCTAAAAATAAAGCCTATAAAGCTGCAAAAGAAATAAAGTTCATTCTAAAACCATCTTAATTATCAATTATGCCTCTGGATAGTTGCTTCCGGAGGCTTTAACTTTTTTCAGCACCCTCTTAAAGAAGTTAGAATACTTTCTGAAAATGCTCTCATACAAAGACTTATTTAGCATAAAAAATATCCCGAATAATTGTTTCCTTCAAAAGGTCAATTACTCGGGATATTTTATTTACTCTTGATATTTTTGATCTAAAAATTTAATCGTATCAAACATATTCGTTTTACTAGCACCCTTTACTAAAATGGTGTCATGTGGTTTTATGACTTTCTCTAAGAGTGCATGTAATTCTTCCTTATTGAGGAAATGAAAAATTTTAGAAGGATCCATCCCTTTTGCCTTCGCTGCTGCTCCCATTTCCTGCGTTCTGAAACCATAAGTGATGAATAGATCTATGTCTTGCTCATAAATGTATTCGCCCACTTTACGATATTCTTCTTCCCTCAAATCCCCTAATTCTCGCATTTGACCAATTATAGCAATTTTACGTTTCTTCGCAATATTTGTAAGTACATCAATAGCAGCACGTACACCCTGAGGATGAGAGTGAACAGTATCGTCAATGAGTGTAATGTTATCGCGACAGTTATAAATTGTTAGTCTTCTAGGTGGTTTTTTGAAATTTAGCCCTTTTTTAATATCTTCTGGACTAAACCCTAAATAATCTGCAACCGCAATGGCATTAAGCGCATTGTAAACATGGTGTTCTCCTAAAATTGGGATATACATTGAAATTTCCTGTCCATGCAGCTTTATTTTAAATGACATACCAATGTCTTTATATTGAATATCATAAGCTTTATAGTTCGCTGCGTTACGAACACCAACTGTTAAAATTTTCCCTTTAAATTGCTGTGTCTCTAAATACTTAGAATTATCATCGTCCTTATTTAATATTAATAAACCGTTTTGATCCATTCCATGTATTAATTCCGATTTTGCTTTGGCCACTCCTCTAATATCTCCATCAAAGTTGCCCACATGAGCTAAACCGATATTTGTAATAATACTAATATTCGGTTGAATAATGCTACAGTGATTCGTTATGATACCTGGATAAGCCATCCCGTACTCAAGTACAACCGCCTCATGTGAAGCATTAATTTCTTCTTTATGTTTTTTTGTATGCTCTGTTGTATTCCAATAATCTTTTGACTCAAAAATATTCCACTTTACCGATAAAATTGAAGCAAGGAATGCTTTTGATGTCGTTTTTCCAGCACTACCAGTAATCGCGATAATCGGTAAAGCTTTTCCTTTTGGTAAAACTTTTTCATTTGGTGATGCCTTTTCTTTTGGTAGAACCTTTTCTTTTGGTAATGCCTTACCTTTTGGTAAAGCATTACCTCCAACTGAATCCTTATTTTTCTTACGCTGCAAAATCTCCCTTTTAATTTGGCCTCGGTTCTTAACAAGGTACATTGCATACCTTATAGTATTGATGACCACGTCTAATTCTAAATAAAAAGCAGGAGGGCAACCTGGTCGCCAATTCACTTCATACATCCAAATTTTTCTTTGCTCATCTAAACCTACATCAATGCCAATCTCATCAATAACTTCACCGAATTGTTCCATCTGAATTTCATCTAAATGTTTAGCTAGTGACAGTGAAAAATGCTCTAGCATACGTCGAATATTATAAGCTTCTTCTTTAAATTCCTGCTCTAGAAAAGGATCTAAATAATTTGTAAAACCACCATTGTTAATATTAGGTATAATCGAACCATTAGGTGCAATTCGTGGATAAATCGTCGTTATAACCCATTTACCTTCACCGTTTTTTTGAACATGAAGGCGAAAATCATAAACTTGACCTGATGCTGTTACTGATTGGATATAGGGTTGCACGATAAAGGTGCCTGTAGATAGTTGTTCTCTAATTAAATCATCTAGCTGTGACTTTGAACAAACATTTGTTTCCCTATCCTTCTTTACCTCAAAGTTATTTCTTCCTACTTTCGAAATAAAGTATATCCCTTTTCCCTTCCGGCCATCTATCGGTTTAAATACGACTTTTTCATTAAAAGCCATAAATTTATGGAGTATATCAACATTTTCCACAATCTCAGATGGAATTAAATACTTATCAAATTCCTTTGCTTCTTGAAGCCGCTTCATAACATTCCATTTATTACCTATAGAATAAGTTGTAAAAGGTATTTCCTTTTTCAATTTCTCAATAATGTCCTTTGATACCGATAATTTTTCCGGACTTCCTGCATTATATATAACATCTGGGAAGGGCATCACTTTTTCATGCCAATCACCATTTTCATATACCATTCCTCTAATGTAATATTTATCAAAGTCAACGCTTTTGGGTGTAAAGTAAAAAAATTGAGCCCCTTCAGCTTGTGCAACTGCTGCAAAAGCATATGACTTAAGGACAGTTCTAGGATCTAGCCGATGATGCAGCATTCCGATAATTGTCATTCATTAACCTCTTCCCTTCGTAAAATTCTCTTTCTAATAAATTCAAAGAATACAACGTGCACCTAGACAGATGCTCTAATTATTATGTTATTTTAATAGTCTCAATTATGCCTCGGCATAATTGCCGCTGCCGCTTTGCTTTCGCGCAGAAAACATTTGTCGCTGTCGCTTTGCTTTCGCTACAGAAAACACTTGCCAATGTCGCTTTAATTAGCGCAGATAATCAATGCGTCCGGAATTGGTTTTGTGCTTAGGCCAGCAGATGTTTTTGTGCGAAAGCGTAGTGCTAACGTAGCGGCAGCCACGATGTCGGTCATTTCAGTAATGCCACAGGACGTGGCGTTCTTAGATTGAGTTCCTCAATTCAGCGGATGTCTTTTGTACCGAAAGGATAGCGACAGGGAAAGTTGTTTGGACACTAGCTGAAATAAGTTGAAAATTTTGTCATTCTTTGGGTTCAATAATAAATTTCCTTTTTAACATGTCAGGATTTAATAACTGAATCGCAGAAATGCCACTTAATTCAATGGATTTTTCTGAGGATGTTCGCTCTAATCGGACAACCTCTGCCATTAAATTCGTATCATGCCCACTATAATCATAGGCTCGCAAAAGCGAAACAGTACCTCGACATTGTTCTCTATCAATAGCCTCTATGCGAAAAAACTCTGTTTCAAACTGCTTTACCGTATCCATTAATCTTAAATGAGTACCGTTGTGTGTTATTAAAAAAAAGGGAATCGTATCACTTCCCACTATTTTCACAAGCAGGTGACCAAAGTATTTAGAATGGAAATCCTTTATCACATCCTGGAGTACTTTTATGTCGTAGAGCGCTTCACATAGAAAATGGTTTTTTGTGTTTTCATTATTCATTTCCCCAGCCCTCCTATGTCTTAATGAACTATCCTAAAACTTTGAAACAAATACAAACATATTTAACACCTCTCGCTATAATATGTAGCACTTAGGAATATGACGACTTTTTTCATAAATAAGGATTCTAAAAAAAAGAAAACGTCCATTTTTTGAACTGCACCCCAATTGTTAGACACATCTAACAATTGGAGGTGCAGTTTTTCTATGGCTAAATATACTGTAGAAGATAAATTACAAGCAGTTGAGCGTTACTTAAATGGAAATGAA
>NZ_JBNNTW010000020.1:0-60526 GCF_050279145.1 Lysinibacillus sp. NPDC094177
GTCCTGAGCCAGGATCAAACTCTCCATAAAAAGAAATTTGATTAGCTCAAATTGTTTTGCTGGCATCATGTTTGATGTCCAAAATTTTGTTTTTTTTCACTAACTCAAGGTTAGCTATTAAAAACTTTATTGATTACGTTTTGCTTGTTCAGTTTTCAAGGTTCATTTTGTTGTCGTTTTATTCAACAACTTTTATAGTATAACATTTCTCGTTTTTGTTGTCAACTCTTTTTCAGAAGTTTTTTTACTCCGTTTCAAAAGCAACAACTCTTATATAATATCACTCTCGGATTTCGATGTCAACATCTTTATTTGATGTTTTTTTCGAATCCGTTTTTGTTTCTTACGTCGTCTTAACGACAAGTAATAATTTATCACGATTCTAATACAACCGCAAGTGTTTTTTTCTATAAAATTATCTCTTTTTATAAAAACAGAATAAGTAAGCTATTTAGTGTTTTTTCGAGCATTAAATAATTCTTATAATCTTCTAGCTATCACTTTATTTGTTTTACTATACAACTCTTTCTTATAAATCTCAATAAACTAAATAAGAAGAGTTTTACTTCGATTAATGTTTAGTCCTATACTTTCTCAAGCTTTCCTTGATAAAGCATCTAAAATCCTACACATTAGAACGCGCCACTGCCTTAACAAATACTCAATCATGAAAAAAGGAGCCAAAGTGATTCTCCTACACCTCGACTCCTACTTATTCATCTTTATTACTTTTTTAAGTTTATTGTTTCGCCACATAACACTAAAAGAAAGCGGGATAAGATACAATAGTAAGTTCCCTTTTCAATTGCGGAATTCAAATTGAAAGTTTGTTTTTTAAACTTAAATCTAAAAATCTACTAATTTACTTAATTGTTTTCTTTATCAGCTACATCTAGGCACCAAGAGAAATTATCCCACGCTGAATACCAGCCACTGAAAATTTCAGAGGAATCATCCCAACGGACATCGAATTTCTTCAGACCGTTTATATCCACTAAATATAAAGTAAGAGTTGGATCTGACTTAGAAACTGCTAATTTCATACCATGTTCAAGCTCTTCTTCAGTTAACAGAACATCTGAAACTGAGCGTACTTGTGCCTGTTCAAATACTTGTTTGTTAAAGATTTTATAATTCATTATAAGCCTCCAATAAAACTTCTGATAATGTCTATTTCTACTTTATTTGAAAATTATAGAACTCTAAAAGTATACCCTATATTCATTCATCATTTAAACCTCTACTTAATTGTTTCTAATATAAACTTTTCAAACATTAATACTCGCAACAAAACAAAACAGGAGTCTTAGTGTTTCTCCTGCACCTCGACTCCTGCTTATACACGATTGCTTCTTGAAGCTATTTTTTCTAGTTCTACTACAACTTCTTTACCCAAGCAGCAGTCATGCTATATCCTTTTTAAAACAATTATTTAGTAATATGACGCATTGTAGGGAATAATAATACGTCGCGAATTGATGGTGAATTTGTAAGAAGCATGATTAAACGGTCGATACCAATACCTAATCCACCTGTTGGAGGCATACCGTATTCTAATGCTTCAATGAAATCATTGTCCATTTCGTGTGCTTCATCATTACCAGCAGCTTTTTCAGCTAATTGAGCTTCAAAACGCTCACGTTGGTCAATTGGATCATTTAGTTCTGTAAAGGCATTTGCATGCTCACGTCGAACGATAAATAGTTCGAAACGGTCTGTGAAACGCTCGTCCTCTGGATTTTTCTTTGCTAGAGGTGAGATTTCTACTGGATGACCATAAACAAATGTAGGTTGAACAAGAGTCTCCTCAATCTTTTGCTCGAAGAACTCGTTAATAATATGCCCTACCTCATGTGTTTCTTTAACTTCTACCCCATGTTCTTTAGCAAGTGCTTGAGCTTGCTCTTTAGTCATAGGTTGCCAGAAGTCTACACCTGTAGCTTCTTTTACTGCATCTACCATATGAACTCGTTTCCAACCTACAGCAAGATTAATTTCATCTTCACCATATTGAACTGTAGTAGTGCCCAAAACTTCTTGAGCTACATGAGCAATAAGGTTTTCTGTTAGAGACATAATATCTTTGTAGTCTGCATACGCTTCATACAGCTCTATCATTGTGAATTCAGGATTGTGGCGTGTTGAAATCCCTTCATTTCGGAAAACACGACCAATTTCATACACTTTCTCTAGTCCACCAACAATTAGACGTTTCAAATGCAGTTCGATTGCAATACGCATATATAATTCCATATCAAGTGCATTATGGTGTGTAATAAACGGACGAGCCGCTGCACCACCTGCAATTGTATGAAGCATTGGTGTTTCTACTTCTAAATATCCTGCGTTATCTAAATAATTGCGAATAGCACGGATAATTTTAGAACGTGTAATGAATGTCGTTTTACTATCCTCATTCGTCATTAAATCTAAATAACGTTGACGATAACGTTGTTCAACATCTTGTAAGCCATGGAATTTTTCCGGCATAGGGCGTAGAGCTTTTGATAGGAATGTAAATTCTTCAGCTTTTACTGAAAGCTCACCTACTTGTGTTCGGAATACATTACCACGAATCCCTACGATATCACCTAGGTCAGCCTGTTTAAATAATTCATATGCTTCTTCGCCAACATGATCTTGACGTACGTAAATTTGAATTTGGCCACCTAGATCTTGAATATGTGCAAAGCCAGCTTTTCCTTTACCACGTTTCGTCATAATACGACCCGCAATAATTACCTCTTGTAGGTTTTCCTCTAGCTGCTCTTTTGTTTGATCTGCAAATTGTTCACGCACTTCTGTTGATAAATGCGTACGTTCAAAACGACTACCAAATGGATCTTGACCATTTTCTCGAATAGTCGTCATTTTTTGGCGTCTCACCAAAAGCTGATCATTTAATTCTTCTATGTTTGACACTTGTTTCACTCCTTATTAAATTGTCCGCGTTGCGTTTACGTCCATAATATTTCTATTGTACACAATTTTTTTGCTGTAATCATCTGTTTCGATTTAATTTCCATAAGAGAAGAAATGATTAATAATTCTAAAAATTAATGTTGGCAGAAAAATAGACGTCTCAAAACGAACAGCGAGACGTCTATTTAATGTATTAAAGAATTAACTCTTTTGCTTCTGGTACTATTAATTTAGATTCAAGCTCTTCATAGTCTTGTACAATTCCATTTAATAGCGCACGAAGCTCTACCGCAGTTTCTGTTTGGTTAATCGCTTTACGCGCTTTACCATTACCGCGAATACCTTTTAAATACCATGAAGCATGTTTACGCATTTCACGTACCGCCACACCTTCTCCTTTTAATTGCATAAGGCGTTCAAAGTGAAGCAAACACACATCAATTTTTTCACGTACACTTGGCTCTTCCTTTAGCTCACCAGTTTCAAGGTATTGAACTGTACGATAAATCATCCATGGATTACCTAAAGCAGCGCGTCCAATCATTACTGCATCTACCCCAGTAGTATCAAGCATACGTTTTGCATCTTGAGGAGTTTCTACATCACCATTACCAAGCACAGGAATTTTTACATTTTCCTTCACTTGACGAATGAAATCCCAATTTGCTTTTCCTTCGTACATTTGTACACGTGTACGCCCATGAACAGCTACTGCTGAAGCACCAGCACGTTCGGCAGCTTGTGCGTTCTCAACAGCAAAGATATGCTCGTCATCCCAACCAATACGCATTTTTACGCTAACAGGTTTTTTTACTGCATCTACAACAGCCGCTACCATTTCATATAATTTATTCGGATCTAAAAGTAAACGGGCGCCCGCTTCACATTTAATAATTTTATTAACCGGGCAGCCCATATTAATATCGATAATATCAGCAGTTGTGTTTTCATCTACATACTTGGCCGCTTCAACTAGTGTTGCCTTATCGCCACCGAAAATTTGCAATGAAAGTGGATTTTCACGCTCATCGATATAAAGCATGCCTAGTGTTTTTTCGTTCTTCTGGACAATCCCTTTATCACTAATCATTTCTGCATATACTAGCCCTGCTCCGAACTCCTTGACAGTTAAACGGAAAGCAGAGTTACAAATTCCAGCCATTGGCGCTAATACGACACGGTTGTCCATGACTATATCACCAATTTGAAACGGCTTCTCAGTTGCCTGACTCAACGTTGTTTTCCTCCTTCTATAGGTTTTCACCTATTTATATATATCTATTAGTTATAGGCAGTCAATACACCGATAATCTTTGACTACCGGATTAGAAACTTAATTAACGGACTGCATAATTTTCAGCTCTTCTGATGCTTGCCATAAAGTTACGCCTTCCTCTTCGCAATCCATCTGTTGCATTATATCATGTGCCCTTTGCAGCTGTTTTCCAGCTGGTGCAGGCGTAATTTCTATCAGTGGTACTAATACGAAAGCACGCTCATACATTCTTGGATGCGGAACAATTAAGCACTCTGTTTCAATATTTTCATGATTGTAGAGCAAGATGTCAAGGTCAATGATTCGAGGGCCCCATCGAAATTCGCGAACACGCCCTAATTCACTTTCAACCCATTGGCAAGTTTTCAGCATTTCGGCAGATGAATAACTCGTTTTAATATGAACAGCAATATTTAAAAAATCTGCTTGGTCAGTGTAGCCTACAGCAGCCGTTTCATAAACAGAAGAAATGTGTACAACTTCAATTTCCGCTTTGCCCTTTAAAAGGGTAACAGCATCTTGTAAGTTTTCAAATCGATCTCCCATATTTGTACCGATTGATAAATACACATCATTCATTAGAAATCACCTCTCGTTACCTCTACCGATACTTCTTTATAATAACCATGGATTGGCGGGTCTGGTTTAATAAGCTCCACGCGAACACCCTTAACCTTTTCTGAGTATGTCTCTAAAATACTGTTTGCTATTTTGGATACAAGTGCTTCAATAAGCTTGAATGGCTCTCCTTCTACGATGTCACGGCATAACGCATAAACCTCTGCATAGTTTACCGTATGATTTAAGTCATCAGTCTCTCCAGCCTTTGTCATATCTACAGAAAGTGAAACATTGGCACGGAAGCGTTGGCCGAGTGTTGTTTCCGCTACTAACACACCATGATAGCCGTAAAACTGCATATCCTTTAAATGAATATAGTCCATCACGCTTCCTCCTTATAAATACGCTTACCAACTAAAATATCAGCCATATGTGTAGCTCGCGCCATTTCCTTTACATCATGCACACGAATCATATGGCAGCCCTTTTCAATACCGTAAACAACTGTTGCTCCCGTTCCTTCTAAACGCTCCTCAACCGGTAGCTTTAAGACATTACCAATCATTGATTTACGTGAAGTCGCTAACAAAACAGGATAACCCATTGCAACTAGGTCATCTAAATGCTGCATCATTTCTATATTTTGAGCGGTAGTTTTCGCAAAGCCTATGCCCGGATCTAAAATTATATGGCTATCTGGTATACCTGCATCCTTGGCAATAGCAATACTCTTCTCTAAGTCGGCCTTTGCCGCCATCCAGAAGTTAGCACCATAATCAGTGTTGTCTCGATTATGCATTAAAATAATCGGTACATTTAAGTCTGCAGCAACCTGAGCGATCTCAGGTTCAGCTTTTGCTCCCCAAATATCATTAATAATATGCGCACCTGCTTCAATAGCCGCACGCGCTACGTTCGCTTTATACGTATCAACCGATATAACAGCTGGCACTTCAGCTACTAACGCTTGAATAACTGGTACAATTCTTGCAATTTCATCTTCATCAGAAACACGTTCATAGCCTGGTCGTGTTGATTCTCCGCCAACATCAATAATTTTAGCGCCCTCAGCTACCATTTTTTTTGCTTGTGCAACAGCAGCTTCAACGTTATTATACTTTCCTCCATCTGAAAATGAATCCGGTGTGATATTTAAAATACCCATCACAAAAGTTTCCGCTGTATAGTCTAACGTGATACCTTTAATAGTTAATGGTGTTGTATATTTTTCTAGCATGTTAACTCTCCTTCTATTCTTGTTCCACTTCATTGACAAATGCTTCATGTAAACGCGAATAAACGGGCCCTTTATTGCCTAGTAACTGCTTGTTCTCTAATTTACGAATTGGAACTAGCTCTTGTATAGAGTTGGTAATAAAGCATTCTGTGCTTTGCTCTACATCCTCTCTAGTAAAGAAACCCTCTCTTACCTTAATCCCTAAAGATTGAGCTCGCTCAATTACCCACGCTCGGATAATTCCAGGTAAAATACCAGTCTCTAAGGAAGGCGTATATAGTATATCATCTTTCACCCAAAAGATATTTGATGTTACACCTTCAGCAACAAAGCCACCTTCCGTTAAAAAGAAGCCCTCTTGTTGCGCCAAAGATGGCATCTCAAAGCGCCCAAGTACGTTATTGCCATAATGGTGTGATTTCACTCGAAGTCCTTTTTCAGGAGTATTACGCGGTGTTACAAGCCACTGTGCGTTTTTTTCCATACCTCGAGGTGCATCATGTAATTCTTTGCGAAAAACAATAACATTTGGATGTCTATATTGAGTAGGCTGTAAACCGATACTATGCTCTCCAGCTGAGACATTTATACGGAAATAACCATCCTGTCCATTAGCCTGTTCATTTAATTGCTGAACAACCTTAAGTAAATCCCCTTCAGTATACGGCATATGAATACGGTATTGAGAAAGGGCAGTTTGTAATCTTTCCATATGTGCTTCCCAGCAAAACACCTTTCCCTTATACGTTCGAAACGTTTCAAAAAAGCCTAACCCATATAAAAACCCATGATCAAATGGTGAAATGCGCAAATCCTGCGCCGCTACATAGTCTCCATTCATCCAGCACAGCATTTACTTCGCTCCCTCAACATATAAATCTATAAACTGACGCAGAAGCTTTTTACCTTGCTCCGTCATAATCGATTCAGGATGGTATTGCACTCCCTCAATTGGATGGTCCCTATGACGAATGCCCATAATTTCGCCTTCTTCTGTCCATGCAGTCACCTCAAAACATGCCGGTAACGTTTCCTTCTCTACAATTAAGGAGTGGTAACGAGTAGCTGCAAATGGATTTGGCATCCCCTTATGCAAACCTATTTCAGCATGTAGCACAGGTGATGTTTTACCATGCATCAAACGCTCAGCTCGTATAACATTCCCTCCGAATACTTGGGCAATAGCTTGATGGCCAAGACAAACGCCTAAAATCGGAATATTTCCCGCGAAATACTTAATAATATTCAGGCTTTCACCCGCTTCATCCGGACTACATGGCCCTGGTGAAATAACAATCATATCCGGTGCAAGTTGCTCAATATCTTTCACCGTCAATACATCGTTTCTTTTTACCACCAATTCATGACCAAATTCTCCAAAATACTGTACTAGGTTATACGTAAAAGAATCGTAGTTATCAATCATTAAAATCATTTTGCTCGCTCCTCTGCCATTGCCTTTGCCTGCCACATCGCCTTCGCTTTATTTAAAGATTCTTGATATTCTCTCTCTGGAACAGAATCAATAACAATGCCTGCTCCTGCCTGAATATGCGCTACTCCATCTTTAACAAATGCTGTACGAATAACAATATTAAATTCCATATCGCCTGTATAACCTAGCCAGCCAATTGAACCCGTATATAATCCTCGTCTTACAGGTTCTAATTCTTCAATAATCTCCATCGTACGGATTTTAGGTGCCCCTGTTATTGTTCCTCCCGGGAACATGGCACGGATAACGTCTGCATTGGTTTTCCCTTCAGCTATTTCTCCTCGTACATTGGAAACAATATGCATCACGTGTGAATAGCGTTCAATCACCATGAACTCATCCACTTCAACCGTCCCATATGTAGATACTCTTCCTAAATCATTGCGCTCTAAATCAACAAGCATTACATGTTCAGCACGTTCCTTATCGTTATCAATCAATTCCTGCGCTAATGCCAAATCCTCTGCCTCAGATTTCCCTCTTGGTCGTGTACCAGCAATTGGTCGAGTAGACAACTCATTACCGTGACGCTTCACCAAAAGCTCAGGTGAACCAGAAACAACAGCAAAATCCGGTGCTTCTATATACGCCATATAAGGAGAAGGATTAAATGTGCGTAATGCTTCATATACATCCATTGCAGTTGCGTTTAACTTTTTGGATTGACGTACTGACAAATTCACTTGAAATACATCGCCTTGCGCTATGTATGTTTGAATTTTACTTACCGCTTCCTCAAAGGCAGTCCCAGCAAACGAAACTAACAATTCACTTTCGTCATTTACTATTTCTACAGCGCTTGTTTTTTCAAATTTACGTGTAAGCAAGCCTTCTTGCGCTGCCCCTTGCCACACATTAGCCCATTCTTCCAAATCCACATTACTGTCTGCTAGCTTCATAAGCGTTACTTTATTTGTTTTCACATCATGCACTGCCCAGCAATCAAAAATATAAAAGTAGATATCTGGTACATGTAAATCATCTTCAGCAATATTAGGTAAAACTTCAATTTTACGAGCGTAATCGTATGCAACAAACCCGATAGCTCCACCTTGAAAAACAGGAAGCTCAACATTATATGAAATGTGATATTTCTCCACTAATGCTTCTAACAAAGCAAGAGGCTCACCGTTTAAATTTTCAGTCTCGCCATTTCTCCAATTTACTAGTAAACCATCCTCGACCGATTGTGCTGTAGCTAACGGATTCCAAGCAGCTATTGTAAAATTCCCTCCGCGTCCGCTTTCTAAAAACACATGTGCTTGTTCTGCTTCTGTTTGCTTCTTATAACTATAAAAAAATGAGTCTGCATCCATCGGTATTGTTTTCGTAAGTATTGTCTTCAAGTTGCTATTCCCCTTTAAGTCATATGATGTGATTCCATCTTAACTTGAATATTGCTTGGAAGCGAATATTTTTCAATAGTCTCGATCAATTTAATTGCTGAATATTTCTACATCGAAACCGTTAAGAACTAACGGCTACATCCTACAAGAACTCGATGATGTAGCACTTCAGCCCAGACGCCTTAGTTTCTTTATCAAATAAAAAAGACTCCTCGTTAAAGGAGCCTTAACCGTACAAATAATTAGATTAGTCTTCGAATTGATATAAAGGTGTTGATAAATAACGTTCTCCATTAGAAGGTACGATTGCAAGAACATTTGAGCCCTTACCTAAACGTTTTGCTGCTTCAATAGCAACATGAATAGCCGCACCTGATGAAATACCGCATAAGATGCCTTCTTCGCGCGCCACTTTACGAGCCACCTCGAAAGCAATCTCATTTTCAACTGGGAATACAGTAGAATACACATCTGTATCTAACACTTCAGGTACGAAGCCAGCTCCGATACCTTGAATTTTATGAGGCCCCGGTTGCCCCCCAGAAAGTACCGGTGAATCTTTTGGCTCAACAGCAATAATTTCAATATCTGGATATTTCTCTTTTAACACAGCACCTGCACCTGTAATTGTACCACCTGTACCAACACCAGCAACAAATGCATCTAATTTTAAACCGTCAAATGCTTCTACAATTTCTGGACCAGTTGTTAAACGGTGAATAACAGCATTAGCCGGGTTCGTGAATTGTTGTGGCAAGAAGTAGCCATGCTCAGCAGCTAGTTCCTCCGCCTTAGAAATTGCACCTTTCATACCTGCTGGTCCAGGTGTTAATACAAGATCCGCACCATATGCACGTAATAAGTTGCGACGCTCTAAGCTCATTGTTTCTGGCATTACTAAAATCGCTTTATAGCCTTTAGCGGCAGCAATCATCGCAAGACCAATACCTGTATTACCAGAAGTAGGCTCAATAATTGTACCACCCGGCTTTAATGTACCGTCTTTTTCAGCCGCTTCAATCATCGCTAAAGCTAAACGGTCTTTCACTGAGCTGCCTGGGTTAAAATATTCTAATTTTACATAAACAGTACCTTCGTTTTCACCTGTTGCATGATTTAATTTAACAATTGGTGTTTTACCAACTAATTCAGCTACTGAATTTGCTAATCTACTCATTTATCCATCCACTCCTAATCCCTACTAATTTTATAGGTTTTACTTATTTTGATTTTATCAATTTTTCCATTCGATTGTCAATAAATAAAACTTATATTTTCAGAATATTTATTGCAACCGATCCAAACATAACTTAGGACAATTTTGCATTGGTGTAATCACATCTTTAGGCCAACATTTGCTGAATAAAGGTAAACAAAAATCTGCTCAATATCTTGGGGTAGCCATACTCCGTTGACGCTAAACGTCTACAGGGTTTCCCCGGCTCACTTTCCCCGCAGATATCTCGCAGATTCTTTAACTTCTTTCAGCAAATGTTTTATGTAGCGAAAGCAAAGCGTCAGCTACAAATGTTTTTTGTACCGAAAGCGTAGCGACAGATACAGAAGTCTCCCACCTATATAGATGGTGAGCCGAAATAGAGGAACTCAGTCTAAGAACGCCACGTCCTGTGGCAACGACTGAGTGACCAACATCGTGTTGGCCTAAAGCCTCCGGCGGATGTCACGGAATCGGAAAAGGATCTTAGCCTAAGCACAAAGCCGATTCCGGACGCAATTATGCCGAGGCATAATTGATACTTATTTCAGAGCAATCTGTTATTTACCTTTTTTCGCTTCACCGTAATACCAAGTTGCATTGAATTCAGACCAAAATGTTTCCGGTGTAACATGTTGTGGCAATTGCTCTAATGCAAGTTCACGTTCAATATGTTCTTTCACATCGTCATATGTAAAGGATTGTCCTTCTGTAATCTCTTGAACTTGTACAATTCCGTAATGACCGTTAGCAAGCTTAAATGCTTTACTAACCTCACCTGCTTTTAAAGCCTTCACTGCTTTTAAAATGGCAGGATCAATATTTTCCTGTTTTTCTGTGAGGAAACCAATATCTCCGCCTAAGCTAGCTGATGCGCTGTCTACTGATATTTCACGTGCTAACACCGAAAAATTAGAGGCATTTTTCATTTCACTTAATGCTTCCTCAGCAGCTTTTTTTGAATCCACTTCGATAAAATTCGTACGATAGCTTGTTTTCGTATTGTACAGCGCCTGATTTTCCTCATAATATTTTTCAATACTGTCTTCTTTTATAACCACATCTTTTGTCAGTACCTTATCCAAAATAAGCTGTGAGCGAATTTTTTGTCGCAGTTGCTCAGCAGAAAGGTTTTGCATTGCAGTATCAAATTTATCTTGAGCAGAACGCATTAAGGCTAACTCTAAATCAATCTCTTTATCTGTTACTTGTATTTTAAATTTTTTGGCTGCCTTTTCCATTACAGATTCATTCACTAAATTTTGTAGCGTCTCTTTACCATAGCGTTCTTCCATGGCAACCATCCACTCTTGACGTGTAATAATTTCCCCGTCAACGGCAGCGACTTGCTCGTCGCTACCAATTTCCTGGCCTTTATTAGGGATTAACCAAGTAATGAACCATAAAATATTTCCTAATAATAAAATTGCAATAACTGTTAAAGCAGGTTTTGTCTTCAGTCGGCGTTGCAATAAGGGCGTTTGGTTGGGTGTTACAGTGGATAAAGGGCGTCGATTACGCGTTGAGCTCATCGATAAATCCTTCTAACTCTTCTTTTGAGAAATGGTATGTTTCTAAACAGAAGTGACATTCTGCTTCTGCTTCGCCATCTTCTTCAATCATTTCTCGGATTTCCTGTGTCCCTAACCCTAAAATCGCTGCACCAAATCGCTCTTTTGAACATTGACATTTAAATTCTACCGGCATGGAATCTAAAATTTGTAGATGGCCTTTTCCTAATACAGCTTCTAAAATTTGCTCTGGTGTAAAACCTTTTTCAATCATTTTTGAAACAGGTTCTAAAGTAGCAAGATGCTGTTCGATTTCATTGATTGTCTGTTCTTCGCAGCCTGGCATTAATTGAAGAATGAATCCTCCAGCTGCAAGAATTGTGTTGTCTGGGTTTACTAAAACCCCTAATCCAACTGATGAAGGCACTTGCTCTGACGTAGCGAAATAGTAAGTAAAGTCCTCAGCAATTTCACCTGATACAATTGGTGTTTGTCCAGAGAACATGTCTCTCAAACCAAGATCTTTTACGATTGTTAATGCACCCTCTGTTCCAACACCTGCTCGAACATCAAGCTTGCCGTGCTCGTTTAAATCGAAATGAACGTGAGGATTTGTTACAAAGCCACGAACTTCACCATGCGCGTTACTGTCAACTACCATTGGACCGATAGGACCGTTCCCTTCAATTTTAACGGTGATTTTTTCCTCACCTTTTAACATGGCGCCCATCATCACCGCAGCAGTCATAGAGCGACCAAGGGCTGCTGACACAACGGGCCATGTATTATGACGACGTTGCGCTTCTCCTACAGTTGCTGTTGTACAAGTTGCAAAAACACGAACCTGGCCGTTGAACCCTAAACCTCGTACTAAATAGTCTTTCATAAATGAAATGTCCCTCATTTCTTATTGATTGCGTTTATATAGCTTATATAAGCCTTTTAATGTTAAAAACGGGTCGACTACATCAATAGCTTGCGTCTCCCCAGCAATTAAATTTGCTAGTCCTCCAGTAGCAATTACTAAAGGCTCTTCCTTACTTTGTGCTTTCATGCGATTAACAATTCCCTCAACTTGCCCAACAAAGCCATAAAAAATTCCGGCCTGCATCGCAGATACGGTTGTCTTTCCAACAATATGTGTAGAGCGCAATATTTCAATACGTGGCAATCTAGCTGCCTGTGTATAGAGCGCCTCCGTTGAAATCGAAATACCCGGAGCTATAGCACCACCCATATAATCGCCCTTTTCGTTTAAGTAACAATACGTTGTGGCAGTACCAAAATCAACAATAATCAATGGTGCTGTATACGCATCAAGAGCTGCAATAGCGTTAACTATGCGATCTGAACCAACTTCACGTGGATTTTCATATTTAATATTCAATCCTGTTTTCACACCTGGTCCTACAACGAGCGGTTTTTTACGAAAATACTTTTGACACATCGTTTCTAACGAAAACATTATTGGTGGTACAACAGAGGATATAATAATGCCTGTAACCTGTTCAAATGAAATACCTGCATGATTAAAGAAAGATAATACTTGCATAGCGTATTCATCTTCTGTTTTATGAAGGTCTGTCACCATACGCCAATGGAAGGCCAATTGATCGTTGTCATCATAGACACCTAATACGATATTCGAATTTCCTGCATCTAAAACTAATATCATGGCTGATGCCTCCTATTTATTGCCCTCACCGTAATTGTACCTGTCACAATGCGATTGATACAACTAAAACAATGCATACTCATGCACAAAAAATCGAATTAAACACTTTAGAAAATGATACCACACTTTTATTCCTACGAAATAGCATACATGCTCACTCTAAAAAGGAGCCACCCTCATATTAGGTAGCTCCTTTCAATTAAATTTAATTACTATCACCAAAACGTGGTGTTGATTTCCGTTCCGGCTGGGCGCTTTCCTGGGGGCGTCCGATGAGCCGCTTCACTCGCGTTGCTCGCTCCAGGGTCTCATCTGTGACGCTGATCCCCAAGGAGTCGCCCAGCCTCCACTCCAATCAACCAATCTACTTAGCGTGTATCTTCTGGCAGGGTACTCTATTTATAGTTATAAAAAAACTTCAACAAAATGTGGTTTTGTGCGAAAGTGTAGCGTTAGCAATAACAGGTCGACAATTACTTCCCTGTTATAGGTCGTAATATTATTCACTTTTGAAATGAATAATATTTTATAAAAATTCTACGCTACCGCTGATTGGAGTGGAAGGCTACTCGACTCCCGTGGGAAAGCGAGACAGACGAGACCCTGCACGGAGCGTAAGCGAAGGAAGCGGCTCGACGCTCGCCCACAGGAAAGCGAGTAGCCTGGAACGGAAATCAACTTCACTTTTTTAGTATGAAATTTATTTTGAAAGGAAATACCCACATTAGGTAGCTCCTTACATTTTATTTAAAATTAAATTTTTCTGGGTCTGGTCCGCAACGTAGTCCATCATTTAGTGCATCTAACTGGGCCATTTCTTCCTCTGATAATGCAAAGTCAAAGACCGTTAGATTTTCCGTCATGCGTGTAGGAGTCATTGTTTTTGGAATAGTAACTACACCATGCTGCACATCATAGCGTAAAACGATTTGTGCAGGTGTTTTGCCATATTTAGAAGCTAACTGCTGAATCAATGATTCTTCCAATAAAGAACCATTCATTAGTGGTGACCACGCTTCTACCTGTATTCCTTTTTCCTTACAATATGCACGAACTTCCTCTTGAGTTAAGTGCGGATGGAATTCAATTTGATTAATAACAGGAATAACTGATGTTTCCTTTAATAAGTTTTCTAAATGGTGGACATGGAAATTACTAACTCCAATTGAGCGTACACGTCCATCCTGATAGATTTTTTCAAGCGCTTTATAAACATCAACATAATTTGTATCTATACCTGGCCAATGAACTAAATATAAATCTAAATAATCTAATCCTAATTTCTCTAAACTATTATCATAAGCTGCAAGTGTTTCTTCATAGGAGAGTCCATCATTCCAAACCTTTGATGTTACGAATAGTTCTTCACGTGTTACTAAGCCCTCGTCAATAGCTGCGCGAATTCCTCGCCCAACACTTTCTTCATTGCGATATACTTGAGCTGTATCAATGCTACGGTAACCTTTTGCAATAGCTGTTTTTACCGCCTCAGCCAAGTTATCCCCTTCAGGTACTCGAAAAACGCCATAGCCGATTAACGGCATCTCTAAACCATTATTCAATGTTACATTTCCCACTTTTCAACACTCCTATCTATTTTGGTCCTAAAAGAACCTTTATACACAGCTGCGCAATATAGGTTCTATCGTAATACCCATTACCGAAAAAAGGCAAAGAAAAAGACTGCTTACTAAAATCGTAAACAGTCTTTCCCATATTAATCACGTATTAATCACGCTTTTCATCGATACCTTTTGGTGTATCAATCGACTCTCTACCTTCTTTAGGTAAATCAGCTGTTGTTGGATCTGGCTCATTGCTAAGCAATTCTTTTTGAACAGCCTGTTCACCAACTACATCTAATATTGGTTGAGCTTCAGCTTTAGGAGCTTTTTCCACAACCGGTTCTACCTCAGGTTCCGGTAAGACACCGTGATCACGTAAGTGCTCGATTTCTTGCGCATTCAATGTTTCTTTTTGCATTAATGTGTTTGCAATTAAATCAAGTAAATGACGTTTTTCAGTTAGGATTCGTTTAGTACGCTCATATTGCGAATCGATAATTTTTTGCATTTCCTTATCAATTTCATAAGCGATTGAATCAGAATAGTTTTGATCTGAATTAAAGTCACGACCAAGGAATACATTCCCACCCTGACTTGAACCAAACTGCATTGCACCAAGATTTTCACTCATACCATATTCAGTAACCATGGCACGTGCAATACTTGTTACCTTTTGGAAGTCGTTATGTGCCCCAGTAGATACTTCACCAAGTACGATTTCCTCTGCCACACGACCACCAAGAAGTCCGGCAATACGGTCTAGTAGTTCTTGTTTTGTTGTGAAGAAACGTTCTTCCTTCGGTAACATAATCGCGTAACCTCCAGCTTGACCACGAGGAACGATTGTTACTTTGTGAACTGTATCTGCTTCATCTAACTCTAAACCAACAACTACGTGGCCGGCTTCGTGGAATGATACAAGTTTCTTCTCTTTCGCTGAGTATACACGACTAGCTTTTGCTGGACCTGCAATTACACGGTCAGATGCCTCATCGATATCTGCCATATTAATTGTACGTTTACTTTTACGAGCAGCTACAAGTGCAGCTTCATTTAACAAGTTCTCTAAGTCGGCACCTGAGAAACCTGGTGTACGTTGAGCAACAGCAGCTAAATCCACTGTATCCGATAAAGGCTTGTTACGCGCATGTACTTTTAGAATCGCTTCACGACCTTTTACATCAGGGTGTCCTACTGTAATTTGACGGTCAAAACGACCAGGTCGTAATAACGCTTTATCTAAAATATCTGGGCGGTTTGTTGCAGCGATAATAATAATACCTTCGTTTGCCCCGAAACCATCCATTTCAACTAACAATTGGTTCAGCGTTTGTTCACGCTCGTCATGGCCACCACCAAGACCTGCGCCACGTTGACGACCTACCGCATCAATCTCATCGATAAAGATGATACAAGGTGCGTTTTTCTTTGCATTTTCAAATAAGTCACGAACACGTGATGCACCGACACCGACGAACATTTCTACGAAGTCAGAACCTGAAATCGAGAAGAATGGTACGCCTGCCTCACCTGCCACTGCACGTGCAAGTAATGTTTTACCTGTACCAGGAGGACCTACAAGTAAGATACCTTTTGGAATTCGAGCACCAATTTCAGTAAATTTACGGTGATCTTTTAAGAAATCAACAACCTCTACAAGCTCTGCTTTCTCTTCATCAGCACCCGCTACATCTGTAAAACGAACTTTTTTCTTCTGATCATCATAAAGTTTGGCTTTACTTTTACCAAAGCTCATCACCTTATTACCGCCACCTTGAGATTGACTCATTAGGAAGAAGAATAAGAAAATGATAATGATGAAAGGAATAATCCCTGTAAAGAACTGAATCCATCCACTTGTTTCTGGTGCAGTTAAATATTTAATATTACTATTCGTATCCTTAGCAGCTTTATCGATGCGTTCCATTAAAGCTTGGTTATCACGAGGGATATTTACTGTAAAGCGTTGTCCCTTTTCATACCCCTTCAATGTACCTTCAACGATGTATACTGATTTATCAGGTTGAATTGTAGCACTTGTTATTTCTTTATTATCTAGAGCTTTTTGAAACTCAGGATAAGATAACTCTTTCGTTGGTGCATTTCCACCATTGAAAGTACCAAAAATACCGATAATCACTAAGAAAATCAGTAAATAGAATATGGTATATCGAAATATTCGATTCATCTCCAGCCTCCTCATTACAAACAGAAAAATTATAAGTAAAATCTTAACATATCATGATTTCATCATACAACGAAAAGCCCTACATAAAAAAAGTTTCATGCGATTTATGTCGAAATCAAAACATATTTATGCATTTATTTACTATGTCCCAGCCTAGTTGTACCTGTTTGATACAGCTGAACAACGTGCATAGATTTTTGAATTATGTTAAATCCATGACCTTCGCTGGAGGTTCTTACTTCTCATAGCTGGTGTTCTTTCGTTAACTTCTTACTTGTTAGAAAGAATATACTTCTGGTTTTAAAATACCGATATACGGTAAATTACGGTATTTTTCAGCGTAATCTAAACCATACCCTACAACAAAACCGTCCGGTACTTCAAAACCAACATAATCAGCATCTAGGTTTACTTTACGACCTGATGGTTTATCTAACAATGTAACGATTTTGATGGATTTTGCTTTGCGGTATTTAAATAAGTCTACTAAATAGCTTAACGTTAAGCCGCTATCAATGATATCCTCGATGATTAATACGTCGCGCCCCTCAACGCTTGTATTTAAATCCTTTAGAATCTTTACTTCCCCTGACGAAACTGTAGCATTGCCGTAGCTAGAAACATCCATAAAGTCTAGCTCAATGAAAGAATCGAAACGTTTCATCAAATCTGTCATAAAAGGCATTGCTCCTTTTAAAACACCAACAGCTAACGGGAATGAATCTTTATATTCCTCTGTCAATTGTGCCCCTAACTCAGCGATTCTTTCTTGTAATTGTTCTTCTGTAATCATAACTTTTTCGATGTCATTTTGTAACATATCGATTCCTCCTCGTGTGTATAAAAAAATGTTCAACCTTTTGCGGTGAAATTTTACAAAGACCTTAGTCTACGATGAGCACTGTATCATCGTTTGGTTGCGGAGAGGTTGAAAAAAACATTCCCATACGCACACCAATTACCGCTACGACCTCATCATATTGAGAAATCAGTAACGGCCAGCTATTTCGCTCATTTAAAGGAATCTTTTCATCTATAAAAAGGCGAGATAAGCGTTTTGGCTGATCCATTCCTTTTAACAGTATTCTGTCCCCTTCCTTACGCGCCCTAACATAGAGTGGAAGTTTGAGTTTGCTAGCGTTAAAATAAAAAAGTTTTGCAGTATCCGTCAACATTTCAGACGATAAATTAGGCAACTCAACTACGCATAAACGTTCACCGTTTGACAGTGTTGTCCACCCATTAGCAGTCGAAATTATCTTTTTTCCAGGAGAAACTTGACCTTCTATTGGCTCTTTCTTCTGAATCGTTAATTTCCCATAACGGCGAACCGCTATAAAATCCTCTGGCAAGTGAACTTCAGCATACCCAGCTGTCGTATCACAAAGCTTTGAAATTGAAGTCAATAAAGCATAACTTTGTATCGTATTTGAATCTTTGTAAAGATAGTTTAATAGTATTAAAATGAGCCTCCTTTGTAAAGCAAGTGGTACCAATTGAAGAGCCTTTATTTCCATGCTATATGTATTTCCGTCTATTCTTTTTACCGTTCTAGAAAATACATCCTCCGCTAAAGTCATTAAATAGGCATCGTCTTCTTGCAATTGTTTTGTAAAATGGGTTACCTGCTCAGTTACTCGTGGGTTTTCTACCTCTAACAAAGGCACCACATGATGTCTAAAACGATTGCGCACATAGGTGTCCTTAGAATTGCTAGCGTCTTCCCGATAATCTAAACCTTGCTTAAGTAAATATTCCCTTATTTCGGACTTTGTAACCGTTAAAAACGGACGAATTAATGATTTCCCTTCAAAAATACGTTGTGAACGTATACCTTGCATACCATTTATCGTTGCATTTTTTGTCAGGGCCATTAATACTGACTCCAGTTGGTCGTCCGCATGATGTGCAGTTACAAGCTTTCTAGCATTTGTTTTTTCCATGACCTCTTTAAAATATTGATACCGTTCTCTACGACAAATAAGCTGTGTATTGCCATTTTCTAAAGCCATAATTTCTGGTATTGAAATAGCCTTTGAATATAAGTATACACCATACTCATCACAATATTTTTGGACAAAAGCTCTGTCCTCAGCAGATGCTTCACCTCTTAGCATATGATCAACATGTACGGCTTCCACCTTAATTCCCCATTGCTCTTTTGTTTTGACAAAATAATGGAGTAAAGCCATTGAATCCACTCCACCCGAAACGGCGATGAGAAGATGGTCGTCTTGCTGTAATAATTGCTCTTCTTCAATAAATAATTTGACCTTTAATTCAAGTGACAAACGCTTCTCCTCCCCTTTTCGTTTTCTATTATGATGAATTGCTCATAGAGTGTTGAACTGGCCTGAACACAGCCCATGTAGGTACAACATGTGTAACTTCTAGCATCAATACTGTGCAATCGTCGTCAATGTCATAGTAAGATTGGAATGACTGCATAATCGTTGTTAGTTTTTCCTGTATGGTTTTAGTAGTGCCTGCTACCTGCTGTGCATACGCTAAAAACGCCTCTTCCTGCTCGTCCCAATCATCAACACTTGAAAACAATCCATCAGAGTGCATCAAAATCACATCGCCCGCTTTAAGCTTTCTTTTCTCAGCCTCGACTGCTGAAATGGATAAAAAACCTACAGGGGCTGCATTGCTCTCAACCTTCAGCACCTCTTTCCCACGTAAAATATACGTAGACATTCCTCCAGCCTTCCATGACCATAAATCACCGTGTTGTAAATCGACAAGTGCAAAATCAAGCGTTGCATACATATCATTTTGTTGCTTTAAGGACATGACATAATGCAACGTATGCATCGCAGTCTCTGGGTTCATATTGTAATTTAAACATTCCCGCATTAAATGAATTAGCTTTCTGCTTTCATGTTGTGCTTCTTTACTCTGACCCATACCATCTGACAATAAAATTGCAAATAGTCCAGGATGTAATTGAAATAATGCATGGGAATCACCAGAATATAAAGTCGCATCTTTAGACATGCTATATATATCATACTCTACTTCAAAGCTAATAGCTGATCTAAAGCTTACTTGAATGTGACGAAATGGAATATCACACGCTACTACTTTTTCAATTTCAAATGGTTCTTCAAAAATATCATATAAAATCGGTAGTATCATCCGTTCAGCTAATGTTGTGTCTTCCTCCCAATTGACTCTCGCTGGTGCTAAAGCGCAGACAATTTTCCGTGCTCCAGGCTTATTACTTAGCACATCTAGCTGAAAGCATTCAATATGTGCATCCTTTAATCGTTGGGTAATGTCCTTTTCCACACTAACGAATGAAATAGTCTCTTCTTTCATCTCCGCTATTAATTGATTTAGATGATTGCTCATATCGCGTAGCTGAAGCGCAATCATTTTCTTACCATGAAAGTACTGTCCATTAATACGTTCTCTATACAACTCTGTTTCCAATTCTTCGAAAATTTTCGTTGATTTTACACATTTATAGCGTATTTGTTCTTCGACACGATGAAGAGAAGAATCCTTCCCAACACCCTTCATATGAAACCAGTCTGTCATCAGCTTGTCCATTCCGTTATTTTGCGCTCCCCAACAGCGATCATAACGGAAACAACTTAAGCATGTATTCATCGGTGACACTTCTTTCGCCTCTTCTATAGGGGCTGTCATAAAGCGCTCAAACACAAGCTCCTTCATAAATTGTACAAAGTGCTGAAAATGCTCTAATTTAAACGCAACATGCTCTGTTAACCAATTTTGACGGGCGAGTAAGACCTCCTCGCGCTGCGGAAACAACTTGTCCCGCACCTTATCAGAATATTTTTTCGGGATAGTTAGAAATACAATACTCCCCGCAGCAATCGATGTAAAATAAACACTATCTAACGGCAATGTTGCATCGTAAAATAAAAAAAACACACTTGGCAAAATACTGCCAATTGCTACACCAAATCTTCCAGCACGAGCTCCCATCCCCGCACACAATCCTGTTAAGGTGGCTACAGACAGCATACCCGTAAATGAAAGTTTTGCAATACCAATGAGAGTCCCGAGCACAGCGCCGATAACTGTCGCTAATGGCACACTCCCTACTAATGCTCCAAAGCAAATTAATAGTTGTAATAAAAAAATGGGGAGTGAAAAATAGCTAATGACAACTGTTTGCATCCCTGTAAGCATAGCAGCGAATACAACTAATCCAGATCCTAGCTTCTCATAAGTCCAATGACTCGTAAACCATTCATATGAATTGACAAACAACACTTGCATAAACAGCGTCATAATAAGAGCTAATGCCGCTTCACAGCCTACATAAAATTGCACAAGCACCGGTGGTAAGCCTTGATACATAACTCCCTGCCACATTATTTGTACAAGCAGTATGGCTAAAGAAACTGCTATACTCTGTGGAAGCTGCCAATAACGGAAGCGCATGATACATTCATACATAACGATTTGCAATGCTAAAATGAAGACTTGTCCAAGACCAAGGAAAAAACATCCAATTAAACTACCAAACAAAACATATTTGGCATATTCTTTATACTTCGTTCGAATAATTGCCCAAAAAGGAACCGAGAAAGGTACTGCCGCTTCAAATACAACAGACTGGGCTAAAAAAAAGGATGTTAAAAAAAGTAGAGAGCCGATTAGCAATTGCTTTTTTTTCACTCCCAATTTTGGGCCGTCTACATTTGCTGTGTTATACCATTCAATACTCGTCAATTCACTATCCCCTTTCTATCTTCACTTTTGGAGCTATTATAAGAAATTATGTGCGGAAAGATTGTCTGACGGTGACAGAAAAAAATATAAAAATTTCGACGAATACATATGCATAAATACGAGAAATGGCAACAATTTCTACAAAAAGTATAAGCCGTACTAGATTAGAAACGTTTCCTTCAATGTAATCGGTTTTTAAATAACAGAAAATTCCCTCAACTCAGTTTCGTTGTCGTTACATATACACTTTACAAAATCTATACCATAAGAGGTCTAGTGCCCTTTCATCCTTTCTTTTTCATTGATCGACGCCCCCTATTTCGTCAAAATGCTATAGTCAGCAGTTAAGCCGATACTTTTCTACTTAAGAACAAAAAGTTTGATAAATTTCCCATCAAATAGGTTCTTCACCATAACGTATATCAATTACGCCTCGGCGTCATTACGTCCGGAGGCTTGATCTTCATTCAGTAGGTGTGTGGAACACCCATTGAAAGGGAGCCACATCCGCATTCATCTCACCGTCTTCAAAGGTGAGAGTCTTCTATTGAATGAAGATAAATGGTATACGTTTTAAATAATTAATAAAACCATATATTTTTATTAAATTTTTTTAAAAAACCACTTGACGTTAGTAACAAAGGCTTGTATTATTTAACTTGTTGTTAAAAAAAACGCGGAAGTAGTTCAGTGGTAGAACACCACCTTGCCAAGGTGGGGGTCGCGAGTTCGAACCTCGTCTTCCGCTCCATAATCTTAATGGCGGCCTAGCTCAGCTGGCTAGAGCGTACGGTTCATACCCGTAAGGTCGGGGGTTCGATCCCCTCGGCCGCCACCATAGTAGGCCCCTTGGTCAAGTGGTTAAGACACCGCCCTTTCACGGCGGTAACACGGGTTCGAATCCCGTAGGGGTCATCTCAAATAGGCGTCTCAGAATTATTTCTGAGGCGCCTATTTTTTTGCAGATTAGTGTGCAATGACCATTAAAGTTTTAAAGTTGGATACTAGAAATATCGTAATTATTTATTTTTTACTGTCTGAGCCCCTGGAGTAACCAGTAAAAGAACGTCCTGCGATAACGGCATCGTGACCAATTTCCCGTTGTCGCTGCCGCTTCGCTTTCGCACAGACAAACACCGTTGTTGCTGTCGCTACGTTAGCACTTCGCTTTCGCACAGACAAACACCGTTGTTGCTGTCGCTACGTTAACACTTCGCTTTCGCACCAAAAAACTTATTACTTGCTCCTAGCGGCTTATCAGACGCTCCTTAGAAAATCCCCAGTCAAAACGGAAATAACCCCACGCACGTTATGGAGATGAGCTAAAAAATATGGCATACTAATAATGAAAAGAGCGTGTTTACTAGGAGGTTTTTTTCTTTTGGGTTCATTAACTAAAGCTGCTTTAATTTGTGGAAGTGGCTCTATGATTATTCTCATATCCATTCTTATTAATTTACCATTCGCTGTACAAATATTTTTACTCCTCACCGGACTAGCGGTTAGTGTATACGGGGTGTTTTTACTTGTCAATATGGTTGTTAATCCAGCCGAAAAGTCTTCAGAAACACTTACTGAACAAGCATCTATACCAGCTCCTAAAAAGAAAAAAAGACCAACATCCACGTTGTAGGAAGATTCTTATACCCTTACTAGAAAAGGGATTATGACTTCCAACTAGACGAGATGTATGTGGTGTCCATTTTCTATGAAGTTTTTGGGGAATATATTATTCAAGCATTTAAAAAAGGGATTAGCTTTATAACAAGCTAATCCCAACTCTATTTCACACACTTTTTCTACGATTAAAACAGTCAGCAAACTACCCTCTTCTAGCTCCGCGACCACCGCGTTTTGACTCTGTAGCACGTTTAAGTGTTGCTAGACGTTCATCACTATCTTTTAAGAAACGTGCCATTTTTTGCTCAAAATTCTCTTTCGGTTGATGACGCTCGTTGCGATCATTAGAACGATTATCGCGACGTGGACGTGCTGGACGCTCTGGTCTCTCTGCTTGAGGCTTTGCTTTACGGATTGAAAGACCGATCTTTCCGTCCGCTTCAACATTCATCACTTTTACTTCAACTTCATCTCCAACTTTTAGATGCTCATTGATATCTTTTACATAATTATCAGCAACTTCACTGATGTGTACTAAGCCTGTTTTGCCATCTGGCAGCTCAACGAATGCTCCAAAATTTGTGATTCCTGTTACTTTACCTTGTACCTTGCTGCCTACTTCAATTGACATAAAAAAAATGCTCCTCCTTAAAAATTAAGCGACTCATTTGAGTCATGTAATCAATTTAATCAAACTTTTTACTACATTAGTTTCTCTTTTCATTATATATAACAAAAAAAGAGTGTCAACAATACATAGCTTTTCAGTCGTCTTTTTTACCTTCCTTTTCTGATTTGCTGTCTTTTTTACCTTTTTTTTCTGGTATATCGCCTTTTTTATCTTTTTCATCCGGTATAATGAAAATTACTTCACCTTTTTCGGATAAGAAATAATCTTTGCGTAATAGCTTTGCGATATACTCATCATCCTCTAACTGTTTGATTTTAAGATTTAACGAATCTCGCTCTTCTTTCAATTCAGAAAGATGCTGATTTGCCTCATCCTTTTTCCGCTCTTTTGCAGCTAGTGTCTCATTTTGATTCGAAATTATATTTAAGAGAAAGGCAATAATAACGACTGGTACAATCGCAAAAAAGGCAATACGGCGCATTTTCCGTTTCCGCGCTTGAATTTTACGATTTATAGCTTTATCCGTGTTACGGACATAGTCATTATCAAGTTTAGTATAGTTTTGTTGGCCATCATTTGATGAACGACGTTTAGTCATGCCCGTACCTCCGAAAATTATTGTTGTCTTTTATTATACTTGATAAATCGAAATTTTTTTAAAAAAGTGTTGGACAAATACGAATAAATTTTGACAAAAGGTCTTAAAACAAAAGCTCCAATACTTATTAATATTTTAAAAATTTGTCGAATGATAGCACTTATTAATCGTATGATAAACCACAATGGTCTCCATGTTATATTCACCAAAACCCTTGCGATGAAACGTAAAATTGTTTGGAAAAATGTTTGATACAAAAAAATTCCGGCTATTTGCGCTAGCGGGTCATAAGCCCGCCAAGCGCCATCTTTTAGCCAAAATAATAAATAGTATGTCAGACCTCCGAGTAGAATCCAAGCGAGTAATTCAAATACCATCATCCATCTTCGAAGGCTTGACCTTTTTGGAGTCGAAAAAACAATGAGCCTTACACTATCAATAATGAACCCGACTGCTATACCGCTCAAAACCATGACTAATAGCTGAACAAATTGTTCGCTAACAATCATCCAAACAACTTATGAAGGAAACCTTTCGAGAAGCCACTTTCCTCCTCGTCGTACTGCAAAGTTTTTACAGTTCCTTCAAGTGTCAATAACCCTTTGTCAACATCTAAATGAACGATATGCAGTTCTTCTCCACGGATTAACAAATGCCCTTGGGACGTCTTGATGAAAAACTCTTCCTGATCAAAGCGTTCAATTGATTTTACAGAAGTCATGTCCATTCTTTTACGATTACGAATCGTTAAAATATGCTCTCCAGATGGAATTGTGTAACGGTTACTTTCTTGATGTAGCGTCATTTTCTTCCTCCTTTAGTCGTCCTAGCTTCTGTTCACTTTATGCGGACAACCTTAAAAGCATGACAACTTTATTAAAGTTGTCCACTTTTATCTCCACAAAGCACATTTATGTCAAAAGCCAAGCGACTACTTCAGAAGACTTCTACGTTATTATTGGTGAGATACTGTTAAGACAGAAGTCTCCCACCTAAATAGGCGTTGAGATGAATGTGGGTTTCCGGACGCAATTATGCCAAGGCATAATTGATTTAGTCCTCGTCATCAATAAATTCAGGCTCAATTTTTTCAAGACGCTCTTCTTTCAAAATAGTAAACATTTTTGCGGCATCTTCTTTTTTCACAGTGTCACGTAATTCTTCTACACGTGCTGTCACAATTTTTTGACCAAAACGAATGGCTAGCTCGTCGCCGGCTTTAACAGCACTACTAGCTTTTGCAACCTTACCATTTATCGTAATACGACCTTGGTCTGCTACTTCTTTCGCTAATGTGCGGCGTTTAATTAAACGTGATACCTTTAAAAATTTATCTAATCGCATATTTTTACTCCTTTTCTAGCTTCTTCGCTTCATTCCAAAAAGCATCTAATTGTTCTAATGTGTATTCAGAAAACGGCTTTCCACTTTCCTTAACCTTTGCTTCTACATAACCAAAGCGTCTCGCAAACTTCTCATTAGCATGTAACATAGCCTCTTCAGGAGATAGCTTGTAGAAACGTGCTAAATTCACAAGTGTGAACAAGACATCTCCAAATTCATCAAGACGTGACGCATTTGTACCTTTCGTCACCTCATTACGAAATTCTTGCCATTCCTCCGCAAACTTGTCCCACGCACCATCCACATCGGGCCAATCAAACCCTACTTTTGCAGCTCTTTTTTGATAATTATATGCTGTTTGTAGAGCAGAAGACGCCCGGTACTCCTCTTTCAATAGCGGTTTATCACTTATACCCTTTTCTTCCGCTTTTATAACTTCCCAATTGGCTACAACACCCTCTGCATCTTCCACCGATACATCTCCAAATACATGCGGGTGTCGACGAATCATTTTTTCGCTTATTGAAGCTAATACATCTTCCAATGTAAAGTAACCTTGATCTTCTCCGATTTGTGCATGAAGGAATACTTGTAATAGTACATCTCCAAGCTCCTCGATCATTGCAAAGTCATCCTCTGCATCTACCGCCGCCAAATATTCGTGCGCTTCTTCTAGTAAATATTTTTTCAGTGATTCATGTGTTTGCTTTTGGTCCCACGGACAGCCATTCGGGCCTCGTAAAACAGCAATAATTTGACGGAAAGTTGCCCAGTCTCGTAAAGCGTCCTCTTGTGATTTCACAGGTGGCACATATACCGTTGTTAAATTGTCCACCTCAACGCTTTGGTCGAGCTCATATAGTGGTACTGTCACTAACTTCTCCTGTGACGAGCCCGCTGCTGTAACGACTGTAACAGGGTATTCGTCATCGTATTTCTCCATCAACGTTAACTTTACTTCTGATGCACTAAATGTATCGTATACTTGGGCTATTAAAATATGTTGACGCATATTAATGTCATGCATAGAAAAGCTAGTGCCATCCAGCAGTTGAAAACCCTCAATTGGGTCGATTTTCAACGCACCAAATATTGGATCTAAGAAACTTTGCCCACCTTCAATGACTAATTTTACTTTCCCTTCATCCGCAGCAGCAATAAGCAATTGTACAGTCTGCTCCGCAACAAGAGGATGTCCTGGCACAGCGTACATTACATCTTCAATTGCCGCAGCAGACACAAGCTTTTCTGCAATTTCCTCATATACAGGCTGGAATGAATTATGTTTTTCATAGACTGCATCGAAGCTTTCAAAATGCAAGCCCTCAGCTGATAATTCTTCTAATACAGGATGATCCACTGTACGAACATATAATTTTCTAGCGGCTTTTAGCTTTTTATAGACACCCATTTGCAGTTGATTAAAATCACCCGCACCTAGACCAATAACTGTTAAAGTATTCAATAAATCCACCTACTTCTTCCGATTTAACCATAATTGATAAACTACCATCTTGCGACCAAACGGTAGTAAGTACCACTCTTTTTCGGCTAGCACTCGTAACTTAGTAACTACTGTAATCATTACAAATGCACCTAAACACACGGCTGAAATACCCGATACCACCGCGACAAATCGAGGTGATAAAAATTGGTTTAATAACGATGGTATAAACTGTAACCAAACTAGCACTACAACTGCCATGCTGAGTGATGCAATTCCAACTTTTTTGTAAAAAGTGGCTGGTGCTAATTGAATTGCTGTCATTTTCTTTAAATAGAAAACAAGCATAATAGCAGTAAACAATAGACCGACATTGTTAGCAATAGCCGCACCTAACACACCAAATAAACTAATTGTCAGCACATTCAATATTATTTTTAACATAAAACCTATAATCAAAAATAAAGCTGGCTTTTTTAATTTTCCATAGCCTTGCAGAATAGCTGTAAATGTCAAAATAATCGACAAAGGCACAATTTGTAACACATATACCATAAGTACTTCCGACAGCGCATCTGTTTTAAAGAGCATTGCATTAATATAAGGCATAACGAGTATTAAACCTAGAGATGCTGCCCACCCAAATAATACAGATGCTCTATACGTTAGTTGTATAAACGGAATTGCACTACGGCCTTCCTGCTTTTTGGACATATGTGCGACAAGAGGCACAATAGCAAGTGAAAGCGAAGAAGCAATGACAACTCCAAGCTGTACCAATGGCTGCCCACGATCATAAACACCTTTTGTTTCCTTAGCTACCGTCTGATCCATTCCACCTTCTATTAATAGTGAATAAATCGAAAAGGAATCAACTAGCTGATAGCCAAGTAACAACAGGCCACTCATGCTTATACTTAAACTTAACAATGTGACCTCTTTAATGATGGGAAAACTTTCGATACGTTGCTGTTGTTTCTTACTTTCAAATAAACCAAAACGTTTTTTAAAGATAAACGCAAGTAATATAAAGCCTACAATTTCTCCAACAACCGTACCTATAATGGCCATTTGCCCAGCACTATATAGTGATTTTGTCGTCTTCATAATGATAAATGTACCTGCTAAAATAACAGATACTCTCACAGCTTGTTCAAGAACTTGAGCGTAAGCAATTGGCTCCATAATACCTCTTGATTGGAAGCCACCCTTTAAAATAGCATGCGCTGGCATGACAAGAACTATCAAAGAACCAGTCCGTATTAAAGGTGCAAGTTGAGTATCGCCCATTAGCTGTGCAATTATTTCAGCACCAGCAAATAAAACAACAAAAAACAATACCGATAGAACTGTTAAATAACGAAAAACAATACGCATAATTGCGCTTCGTTTCTGATTTCGCTCTAGTGGGTCTAAAATACAATCATTATCTGCAAGCATTTTAGAAATAGCTACCGCAAAGCCACTAGCTGTCCATACGACAAAAATGGATATAACTGGATACACCTGCTGATATATATAAAACCCTTCATCACCAACAAGATTTTGAAAAGGCACACGATAAATTGCACTAAGAACCTTCACTATAAGAGCAGCAATTGTAAGTAAGGCCGCGCCTTTCATGTAGCTTTTCATGCCAAAACTTTCCGACATAAATTGCCCTCTTTCCTTCTTTAACAATGCCAATAGTATAGCATATCCAAAAGTTTGACGCGCTCGTAAGCACCACCATCAATTTCGTCACTGAAAAGGACACATTCGCATTCATCTCGTCACCTTTAGAGATGGGAGTCTTCTGTGCTGACGCTTTGCTTTCTCTACACAAAAAAATTGCTGAAAGAACATAACTATTCTTTAGACAACTATGTATAAAAAAAAGTTATTGTTCAGCCTAAAAGGTCAGCGCAATAACTTTCAATTCTCATCAACTATTCATTTGTTTAGCTAAGAAGTTAGCAGCTGTTTCCGCAACTTTCACTTCAACTTCACCGACAAAATGCACCTTAGATAAAACGATAATACAGCCGATCGGATCACCATTTACCATAATAGGCGTTGCACAATAAGATTTTACTTGCTCATATTGCCCAGGAACAATCTCGATAGTTGTTTCCATTTTTTCTATTTTTGTTGAACGCTCGTCCATAAAACCTTCCGCAAAGGATGTAATACGACGATTAATATACTCTTTTTTACCAATTCCTGCGACAGCAATTACTTCATCTCGGTCGGTTACAAATGCTGGAGTACCTAATGTTTCATATAATGTTTCTACATATTCTCTTGCAAATTCTCCCAAATCGTTAATCGGAGAATATTTCTTTAAAATTACTTCACCTTCACGGTCTGTATAAATTTCAAGCGGGTCACCCTCACGAATACGTAGCGTCCTACGAATTTCTTTTGGAATAACCACACGCCCTAAATCATCAATACGACGAACAATTCCTGTTGCCTTCATTCTTAATGCCTCGCTTTCGCTACAATGAAATTTTTATTCAACTATAGTATGGTTTTTTAAGAAGCAATCTATGCAAAAACTGAAGAAAAAGGATTTCACAGCCAACAATATTTTTCAAAATGCCCTTAAAAGCCAAGCAATTGTGCTTCAATACTTTTAGCATGTAGAATTTTAACTTCAATCAACTTATCTTAGATTAACCATAAAAACATTTTTTATAAATGATTTATAAAAAAAATTTATTGAGCAATAATAATAATCCAACTTTTGCTACCTAGTCAATGAGCCAAAAGAACAGTTTTCTAAAGATGTTATCACAGTTCATGATACTTTTAACCTTCATCCCTTTACCCGCTCGTTCCAGGGTCTCATTTGTGATGCTGATCTCCGAGGAGTCACTCGGTCTTCAGTCCAATCATTTATTTCACTCAGTATGTATCTTTTGGCATACAACTCTAATTGATGGTAATAAAACGTAATGTATTTTGCGGGTAAGCGGAGGATGCGGTTCGACGCTCAACAAAAAAACGAGTACCTTGGACGGAAATCCCTCTTAACAATAAAAAAAAGCTAATCATTATCCCAAAGAGATAAGATCAGCTTTTCTACTATTGTTGTTTATTTGCGTTAGCAATAATATGCATCAATTCTTCTAAAATATCAAAGGGTTGATATTTCCCACATTTTCGTTCATCAATCGTTAATTTCAATTGCATACCATCCATTCCAAATCCGACAGCACGTTCAAATTTCATGGATTCTTCCACAATTTTACTACCATCAACTTGTCCGGTACCTTCTTCAGACAACAATATTGTGGTAATTTTTTGCTTTTCTTTCACAGACAATATGCCTGTACCTAAGCCCCATACCTTCATACGTGCAATTCGAAGTAAGCGCTCTGTTTCAATTGGAAGATCCCCGAAACGATCCTCTAATTCCTCCATGATTTCACTGTACTCCTCCACTTGATCCATCGCTTTAATACGTTTATACATTTGAATTTTTTGATAGCCGTCAGGAATGTATACATCTGGGATATACGCATCAACACTCAATAAAATTTCAATGTCAGGCTTCTCTTCTTTTTTCACACCTGTTTGGCGCTCAGCAATAGCCTCTTCCAGCATTTGTGAATACAAGTCAAAACCGACAGAATCAATAAAGCCATGCTGCTGTGCTCCAAGTAGGTTACCAGCACCACGAATAGATAAGTCACGCATAGCAATTTTAAATCCTGAACCTAACTCGGTAAATTCTTTAATCGCCTGCAATCTTTGCTCGGCTACATCTGTAAGAACTTTATCACGTTGATACATAAAGTAAGCATATGCCACCCTATTAGAACGCCCAACACGCCCACGTAATTGATAAAGCTGCGCCAAGCCCATTCGATCGGCATCGTGAACAATTAATGTGTTAACGTTCGGTATATCTACGCCTGTCTCAATAATGGTTGTCGTTACAAGCACATCATAGTCACCTTCTAAAAAGGCTAGTATGACAGATTCTAATTCTGATTCTGTCATTTTGCCATGCGCATGCCCAATACGCGCTTCCGGGACAAGCGTTTGAATTTCATCAACCTTACGAGCCATATCTTCTACACGATTGTATAAGTAGAATACTTGTCCACCACGCGCCATTTCTCTCTCAATAGCTTCCCGAACCAATGCACCGCTATGCTCCATTACATAGGTTTGTACAGGGAAACGATTTGCTGGTGGCGTTTCAATTACCGATAAATCACGAACACCTACCATCGACATATGAAGAGTTCTTGGAATTGGAGTTGCCGTTAGCGTTAATACATCAACATTCGTTTTTAATTGCTTAATTTTTTCCTTATGTGTTACACCAAAACGTTGCTCCTCATCAACTATCAGCAGTCCAAGGTCTTGGAATAATAAATCTTTAGATAAAATTCGATGTGTTCCAACTACAATATCAACTTGCCCCTCTTTTAAACCTTTTAACGTCATTGTTTGTTCTTTTTTTGTGCGGAAACGAGACAAGAGACCTACATTAATAGCAAAGTCTTGGAATCTCTCACGAATCGTTTCATAATGTTGCTGGGCTAAAATCGTTGTAGGCACAAGGAAAGCTACTTGTTTGCCATCTTGAATTGCTTTAAATGCAGCACGAATCGCTACCTCTGTTTTACCATATCCTACGTCTCCACATACAAGACGATCCATAGGACGCTCACGCTCCATATCGCGTTTTACTTCGATAATTGAACGTAACTGATCCTCAGTTTCTTCATAAGGGAATGAAGCCTCAAAACTGCGCTGATCGTCATTGTCAATCGCAAATGCATGACCCTTCTCTGCTTCACGTTTCGCATAGAGCTTAATTAAATCATCAGCAATATCTTGCACAGCAGAGGATACCTTTGCTTTGGCTTTTTTCCACTCTGCTCCACCTAATTTATGTAGCTTTGGTTCACGATCTTCAGATGCTACATATTTTTGAATTAAATCTATTTGCTCTACCGGTACATATAACTTATCATCTGCACGGTATCGAATGTGTAAATAATCCTTATGTGTACCATTTACCTCTAATGTTTCTAAACCAATATATTTCCCAATACCATGATGTACATGTACAACATAGTCGCCAGGTTTAATTTCTGTATAGCTTTTAATACGTTCTGCGTTCGTCATTTTTTGAGGACGTGCTTTTTTCTTCGCTTGTTGTTTAAATAGCTCATCCTCTGTGACAATCACCAAGCGTTGTAGTGGTAATTCAAAGCCATTAGACAGCGTGCCATCCACAATATAAATACCCGCTTCTGTCGGATCACCTATTGTCGTATGGATATCATATTCCTCAAGCATTTGCTGTACACGTCTAACACGTTCTTTATCTCTTGCAACAATTAGGACTGTAAATTTACCAAGCAACCAGCGTTCAATCTCACTTTGTAATAATGACATTTGGCCATGAAATTGCTGCATTGGCTTGCAAGAAAAGTTAGTCGTTTTATTAAAGGATATACCTGCAAATGTTCGCGAAAATAATGAGAAATATAGCTTTTGCTGAGATAGCATTGCTAGAATTTCTTTTAAAGAGAAGGCCGGCTTTACATCGTGCACCATTTTTCCTTCTTCAATTAAGGATAAAAACCATTCATCCTCTTCACGCTCCCAAGCATCCATAACCTCCTGAATACGCCCGAGCTCATCAAACAGCACAATCCCATCATGCGTAAAATAATCTCCTAAAAATGCTGTTTTCTCATACAATAACGAACCATATTTATTTACATAGTCCGGTAAATTTCCTTGCTTTAACAATTCAATATCATATTGAATATGCTGATACAGTAACTCCTTAGTCTCCTGCTTTTTAACTTTCTTTAAGCTTGTCGCTAATGCAGCTTCTAAACGATCTGCCAATGCCATTCTTTCTTCTTTTGTCAAAATAACTTCTGACGCAGGTAGGATACGGACCTTCTGCAATTTATCAATTGAACGTTGATCGTCCGCAGAAAATGTTCGAATCGAGTCTACTTCGGTATCAAATAGTTCTATACGAATTGGCGACTCTAAATATGGGGGATAAACATCTAATATGCCACCACGTAACGCAAACTCTCCAGGTGTTGTCACCATCGAATTACGCACGTAACCCATCTCTACTAATGTTTGCAGCCATTTATCAATTTGAATATCTTCGCCTACTGCTATTTGTAAAAAATACTGTAGCCAATGCTCCTTAGGCTGCATCATTTTGCGCAAGCCCGCAACTGGTATCACATAAACAGCTTTTTCACCTCTAGCTAGGCAATCAAGTGTCGCAATTCGCTCAGCACGTAACTCTGGAGAGGCAACAGACAAATCTGCAGCAATAAACTCATCAGCAGGATAATAATGAACATGCTCCTCACCTAAAAGTCCCGCCAGTTCATCAGCCATTTTCTGCGCCTGCAATAGATTAGGAGATACAATATAAATAGGTTTTTTTACATATTCAAATAACGCGTCGACCATTACCGGGCGCGCGCTTCCAGTTAATCCTGTAATAAGCTGTGTTGTAGAATGACCGCTCTGAATCTCCTGTAAAAATGATGTGATATGTTTGTCCTGCATCACAAGCTGTCGTAAAACTTCCAATGTCAAAAGCTCCTTTCAGCGCATAATTCTCTTCGCTATTTACTAGTAATCTAGTACTATAATACAAATCTTTGTTGTCTATTTTATCAATTACGTCTCGACATAATTACGTCCGGAATCGGCTTTGTGCTTAGGCCTGCATATGTTTTTCGTGCGAAAGCGCAGTGCTAACGTAGCGTCAGCAACACGAAGACCGACATGATGTCGGTCATTTCGGTAATGCCACAGTACGTGGCATTCTTAGACTGAGTTCCTCTATTTCAGCGGGTGTTTGGACACTCGCTGAAATAAAATTAAACGGAAAAAGCTTTGAACGCACATGAGGTGCGCCAAAGCATCCTTCCAATTATTGAATCCATTTATTGAGTGCGTGATAATCTGGATATTGTTTCAGCGAATCCTCACATTGCTCACAAATGCAGTGCACCGTCGTTTGACCATGTTGATCTTTCTCAACATAATCATCCGCTTCACCCAATTCGAAAATATGCAGTTTTCGAATTGTATCATCTGCATCAAATGGTAGTGTTCCTATTTCTACTTCACAATGCCGACATCGATAGCGAACTGACATCTCCAAATCATCCTCCCTTTAAGCAACTTACTACTTAAAGTATAGACATTTCTAAAAAGGATTATGCACTTTCAATTTTGCCTGAGCGTAATTGTCTTTTTAGATTAGAGAATAGTTTTTTGCATTGTGTTTAAGACTATACTATACAATTTAGTTAGCTGTAGTCGCAGGAAAAAACATGATCAATTTTGCCTCGGTCCAATTGCGTCCGAAGGCTTTTGGCCAACAAATGTTTTTTGCGCGAAAGCGTAGCGGCAGCGGCAGAAGTTTTTTGTGAGAAAGCGCAGTGCTAACATAGCATCAGCAACATGATATTGGGCCAATCGAGTGTTGTTGTTGTTGTTGCTGTCGCTTCGCTTTCGCACAGATAAAAACCGTGTTGCTGTCGCTTCGCTTTCGCACAGATAAAAACCGTGTTGCTGTCGCTTCGCTTTCGCACAGATAAAAACCGTGTTGCTGTCGCTCCGCTTTCGCACAGATAAAAACCGTGTTGCTGTCGCTCCGCTTTCGCACAGATAAATTACAACAGGACGTAGCGTTCTTAGACTGCGTCCCTCTATTTCATCGGGTGTTTGGACACTCGATAAAAGAAGTTAAATCGTCATCCTACACAACTATAATATCCACACTTTACTTTAACTTATTATTACCCGTTAAAGTGATTCATCACATCAAGAAATGGCTTTGAAAGGGATGCTTCTACAGCATTTACACACTTTTCAATAGCTTCACCAACAACAACTTGATCTTCTTTCGAAAATTTTGATAACACGTAATCCGCCACCTTCATGCCAGCTGGCGGGCGATTAACCCCAACACGAATGCGATTAAATTCTTGCGTGCCTAAATGCTGAATTAATGATTTAATACCATTATGTCCACCTGCACTACCTTTTTGACGCAGGCGTAATTTACCTGTTTCTAAATCTAAATCGTCATAAATAACAATTAAATCTTCCACATCAATATCAAAATAGTTCATAAGGGGACCAACACATTCCCCTGATAAATTCATATATGTTAAAGGTTTAACAAGTAGAACCTTTCCTTCAGGACGATGTATAGTTGCATACATACCATTAAACTTTGAATTAGTTAAAGGTGTACCCCATTTTTCTGCTAATGCATCAATAATGTCGAAGCCAATATTATGTCTTGTATGCTCATAAGGTTTACCTGGATTTCCCAAACCAACGATAATTTTCATAAGTACCCCTCTGCTTTCAAATCTAGTAGTCATTATTTTACCATATCATGCACTAAGAAAGCATTTTGTACAATTTTTGAAAGTAAAAGTTTAATAATGGCTTGATATAATTGAAATCTTCACTTCATGTTATAAAGCAAAGCATACGCATGAATAACGTCGCCTATACCTGCCAATGCCCTTCATAAATATCGATTAGTTAAAATGCAAAAGGCTACTAAAGAAGTTTAGCCTTCCTCCGTAGCCTTTCCTTAACGAATATTTTTACACTTGTTCCTGTACACTATCTGCTGCCGTTTCTTCAACGACCGCTACTGGAGCCATAATGGTTACTAATATATGATTATCTTCGCTGATAATATCAAAATCAATCGTATCTCGTATATCCACCACCATAATTGATTCACCAATTTTAAGTTTTGTAATATCAACTTCAATAGATTCTGGTATATCTGCTGGTTTTACGTTAAGTTTCACTTCTAGATTAGGCTGCATTAAAATACCGCCTTCACTAATACCAACTGACTCTCCAACAAGTCTAATAGGCACCTCAGCTTCAATCGCTTCGGACATATTAATTGCTAAAAAGTCTATATGATTTATTTCTTTTTTCATAGAGCATTGTTGGATTTCTGACACAACAACATTCACTTCTTTCCCATCTAACTCCATCGAAAACACATCGTTTGGTCCATTCTTTTGAATAGATTTTCTGAATTCCTTCTCTGAAATAGAAATTGGGGTCGAATCTAAATTATAGCCGTAAATAACTGCAGGAATGGCTCCCTCTTTTCTAAGTTGGGTTAATGTCGAACGATGCCCAGCTTCGCGCTTGTTAACACTTAATACTGTACTCATATCTATACTTCCCCTTCTAAGAAAATTATTTACGCCTTATTATAAATGTCACTACTTTCAATGACATTTGTTAAGGCTATAATAATATTTACCTCTATTTTAGTTCATCACCACGTGGGGTTGATTTCCGTTCCGGCTGGACGTTTTCTCTGACGCTTCGCTTTCGCGCAGAGCAAAGCTTCCTGGGGACGTCCGATGAGCCGCTTCGCTTCACTCCATGGTCTCAGGCCAACAGATGCTTTTTGCGCGAAAGCAAAGCGGTAGCAAAGTGTTTTTGTCTGTGCGAAAGCGTAGTGCAACGTAGCGACAGCAACAGCACCGATGTTGGTCACGAAGGCGTTATCACAGGACGTGATGTTTTTAGCCTTCGTTCCCCTTTCGCTAATACCCAAGGAGTCACCCAGTCTCCACTCCAATCAACTTATTCACATAACTTACGTTTTAATAAAATGTATCCCAACCTTAGGCGGTAAACTATTTTTCATAAAGTAGTGTAAATATTATTAAATTACTATTATACCCTTTTATAAGAAAATTCAAATAAAAGGACATATAAAAAAGGACAAATCTACTTTCAAACGTAGATTTGTCCTTAATAAGCCACATCTTATAGCATGTGGAGTTTATTTATTAATCAAATAGAGTACTTACAGATTTATTCTCATAGACACGAGAGATTGCATCTGCCATCAATTTAGCTACTGAAAGCTCAGTAATTTTTGGAGATTTTTTCTCTTCAGTAAGTTGGATTGTATTAGTTACAACTAATTCTTTAATCGAAGAGTTTTCGATACGCTCGATTGCCGGTCCTGATAGCACTGGGTGAGAGCAACAAGCATAAACTTCTTTCGCGCCAGCAGCACGTAATGCATCCGCGCCGATTGTAATTGTACCTGCAGTGTCAATAATATCATCAATCAAGATTGCCACTTTACCATCAACATTACCAACAATGTTCATAACTTCTGCAACGTTTGGTTTTGGACGGCGCTTGTCAATAATTGCAATAGGTGCTTTTAAACGTTCTGCCATTTTACGAGCACGTGTTACACCACCATGGTCTGGGGAAACAACAACGATTTCATCTTCTGGAATACCTTTTGATTTGAAGTATTCAGATAGTAAAGGCACTGCCATTAAGTGGTCGATTAAAATATCGAAGAAACCTTGGATTTGCGGTGCATGTAAATCTAAAACGATAACACGTGTTGCACCAGCTGTTTCAAGTAAGTTTGCTACTAATTTAGCTGTAATTGGCTCGCGTGCTTTTGCTTTGCGGTCCTGACGAGCATAGCCATAGTAAGGCATTACAACGTTTACTGTACGAGCAGATGCACGTTTTACAGCATCTACCATAATTAAAAGCTCCATTAAATGTTCGTTTACAGGTGCAGAAGTAGACTGCACGATAAACACATCACAACCACGAATACTTTCTTCAATGCTAATTTGAATCTCTCCATCGCTGAAGTGCTTAACAGAAGATTTACCTAATTCAACACCCATTTCTTGAGCAATTTCTTGAGCAAGTGGATTATTAGAATTAAGTGAAAATATTTTTAATTGTGAGTTTGCATATTGATACGGCATGATGGCCTCCTGTTTAGTTGATAATTATTTTGAATTTAATTTGCTTACATAATTCGGTTTGTTTTCTTGTCTTGCACGAGCAATTGCAAGTGCATCCTCAGGAACTTCTTTTGTAATTGTAGATCCTGCTGCAATAAATGAACCTTTTCCAACTTTCACTGGCGCTACTAAGTTAGTATTACATCCTACAAATACGTCATCTTCAATAATTGTTTGGAACTTGTTTTTCCCATCATAGTTTACTGTAATGGAACCACAGCCAATATTGACATTACTTCCGATTTCAGCATCACCAATATAGCTTAAGTGTGATACTTTCGTGTCATTACCTAGTTTACTTTTCTTCACTTCTACAAAGTTACCAATCTTCACATGGCTACCAATATTAGAAAGTGGTCGAATATTTGCAAACGGTCCAATAGCTGTGTCTTCCGCTACAGCGCTTTCACGCACAACAGAAGAATGTACTGTTGTTCGGTCACCGATACGGCTATCTATGATTTGTGTGTTTGGCCCGATTAAACAATCTTCACCAATAACAGTTGTACCTTCAATCATAGAACCTGGCTGGATGACAGTATCACGACCAATCATTGCGTCAGCGCTAATATATGTTGCTTCTGGATTAATAATTGTGACACCATTACGCATATGCTGTTCATTAATTCTTGTACGCATTAGCGCCTCTGCTTGAGACAGAGCAACACGGTCATTGACACCAAGTGTTTCTTCAAAATCTTCCGTTACATATGCTTCAACGACATCACCTTGTTTTTGTAAAATTTCAATCACATCAGGTAAATAATACTCACCCTGTGCATTGTCGTTTTTCACAAGTTTTAATGTCTCAAATAAAGCTTTATTATCGAAGCAGTATGTGCCCGTATTAATCTCTTTAACTAATTGCTGTTCTGCTGAAGCATCCTTTTGCTCAACAATTTGCTCCACTTGTCCATTGTCGCCACGTAAAATACGACCATAGCCTGTTGGATTTTCAGCAATTGCTGTTAAAATAGTTGCCTTGGCATTCTTTGCTTGATGATGCTCGAACAAAGCTTGCATCGTTTCAGGGCGGATAAGTGGTGTATCACCACAAACAACTAATGTTGTCCCTTCTTCGCTACCTAAAATTGCCTCAGCCTGCTGTACAGCATGAGCTGTGCCTAACTGTTCAGCCTGTAAAACATACTCGCTTTTATCACCAAGCTGTTGTTTCACCTTTTCTGCACCGTGTCCTACAACCGTTACGATACGATTCGCATCTAACGTTTGAATGTGATCCACCACATGTTGTACCATTGGCTTCCCACATACTGGATGGAGCACTTTATATAATTTGGACTTCATACGTGTACCTTGACCTGCAGCCAAAATGACAGCAAAAATGTTGCTCATCTGTAAGTCCTCCAATACGCTCATTTTCTCTTATGACTATATAGCAAAATTCATCTATTTTCAAGGCATGTTGACTTGACAAAAAGATGAATTTCCAAATCAAATGCACCTTATGCTCGATTGTTAATATGAATGTCCTAAAACTGCTCATTTTCTCTTATTCTCAAAATAAAAAGAACTCCCCAATTAAGAAGAGCTCTTATTATTATAAGACTAAACCAATAGTCAAATTGACATTCATTTCCTATTAACTATACGCCAATTCCTTCTAATTCTTCTGTTTCTTCCGATGCTTCTGCCTCGCTTGAATTATGGTACTCGTTTAAAATAATCTCTTGAATTTTATTACGAGTAGTAGAATTAATTGGATGCGCAATATCTCTAAACTCACCGTCTGGAGTTCGTTTACTTGGCATAGCAACGAACAAACCTGTATTGCCATCGATCACACGAATATCGTGAACTACGAATTCATTATCGAGTGTAATGGAAGCAATCGCACGCATGCGACCCTCCGTCTGTACACGACGTAACCTTACATCAGTAACTTCCATTTTCTCACCACCTCTCTTCTTAGATGCCTAAATGAAAATATAATATTCATTATTACCGAATATTTTCCTTTTTATAGTCTATCAAATTTTCTAAAAAATTTGAATACTCATTAGTATAATATTTCCTCTTTTTTAAGTAAATTTTGACAATTGTTTGTCAGTCGCTCTGACAATAAACAATTTCACCTTGGCGTAATTGTGACTGCCTGTCGCTTTGCTTTCGCACAGAAAACATTTGTTGAATGCGGATAAAAAAAGCCCACTAAAAGAGCAATCATATCTCTTCTAGCGAGCTTAAAAAATCAATTATTTAACGATGGCAATAACTTCAATTTCTACTCTCACATCTTTTGGTAGACGTGCAACCTCTACTGCTGAACGAGCTGGTTTATGATCGCCAAAGTGGTTAGCATATACTTCATTCATTGCAACAAAATCGTTCATATCCATCATAAAAACCGTTGTTTTAACAACATTATCCAAAGATGTCCCAGCAGCTTCTAAAACTGCTTTTAAATTAGCAAATACTTGATTTGTTTGAACAGTGATATCGCCTTCCACTAATTCACCTGTTGCTGTTAGTGGAATCTGACCTGAACTATAAAACATGCCATTTACGATAATTCCTTGTGAATATGGCCCGATTGCTGCTGGTGCATTTGTTGTTGCTACTACTTTCATTTGTCATTTCCCCTTTTTAGAAAAATAGTTACCTTCACTTAATGCAATTGTACGGTCTTTTTCATTAACCTCATGAAGCTTCACTAGTGAATAATAATCATCTACTAAAGTTTCATCTGCATGCTCAGCCTCTACAAGCACTGCAATACCAGCTAGCTGACAGTCAAATTCCTCTAATAGATTTTTCATGCCATTCATTGTACCACCGACCTTCATAAAGTCGTCGGTAATAAGCACTCGTTGTCCACTCTTCATGCTTCTTTTCGATAATACCATTGTCTGAATTCTTCTGGAAGAACCAGATACATAGTTGATGCTGACTGTAGAGCCTTCAGTTACCTTACTATCTCTTCTGACAACAACAACTGGTACATTTAAATGCCTTGCAATGGCGTGGGCAATGGAAATCCCCTTTGTTGCGACAGTCATTATGACGTCAATTTGCTGATCAGCAAATGCGGATGCAAATACCTTTCCAACTCGATTAATTAAATCTGGATTGCCGAGTAAGTCCGTCATAAATAAATAACCGCCTGGTAACAAACGATCTGAATGCTCAAGCTCCGCCTTTAAATCCTGAATAACTAAACGGACCTCAGCCTCGGACATTTTAGGAATATACTTAACTCCCCCTGCAGCGCCCGGTACTGTCATCAATAACCCGATTCCTTTTTCTTCGAAAGTTTCTTTTACAATCGTCAAATCTTCACTAATGGAAGACTTTGCAGATTGATATAGTTCAGAAAAATAAGTTAGCGGGATCAGCTGATGTGGATGTTCTAGTAAATAGTACGTCATATCAACTAGTCTTTCACTACGCTTCCATTTCATGCGACCCTCTCCTAAACACGAATATTTATAGGTAAAATTAACATAAATTTGCGGTTTTAAGCAAGCGTATTTCGCTCGCCTAATATCCGAACAGCATATACTTCTTCGCAAAAACCACGTAAACCGTTATAAATGCGGCTTACTCGAGCTTCACTATCCACTAAACCGAACACCGTCGGACCGCTTCCACTCATTAATGTTGCATCTGCTCCAAAGCGCTTCATCTGTTCCTTTAACATTACTACCTCTGGATGTAGCTTAAATGTTACAGTTTCCAAAACATTTCCTAATGATGAACATAGTAGCTCATAATCTTCCGTTTCAATAGCATGAATCATTTGCTTCGTGTTTGGATGTTGTAACCCTTCAACCTTTAATCCTCCATACACTTCTGCAGTAGAGACTCCTATTTTAGGCTTAGCTAAGACTACCCAACAGGTTGGTGGTGCAGGCAATTCCTGAATTTTTTCTCCACGCCCCGTTGCTAATGCTGTACCACCATAGACACAAAACGAAACATCTGAACCAATTTTCGCACCTAATTCAGCTAACTCATCTATAGATAACCCTAAATTCCACAGCTCATTCAAACCCTTCAGTGTAGCAGCCGCATCACTACTTCCGCCTGCTAATCCTGCTGCAATTGGTATTTCTTTTTCTATAGTAATGGATACACCTTGTTCAATGCCGTATGTATCTTTAACTAGACGCGCTGCCTGATAAGCAAAATTTCGGTGATCATTTGGCACAAAATTATCAGTCGAAATTATTTCAATTACGCCATCTTCTCTAGATTCCAGACTAATACGATCAGCTAAATCGACTGTCGTCATGACCATCTCTACTTCATGATAATTATCCGGTCTTTTATAAAGCACATCTAATGTTAAATTTATTTTTGCAGGCGCCTTTACATAAAGCATCTTTCTTCCTCCTTATAGCTACACTTATCAATTACACATTGGCGTAATTGTGCCAACGCTTCGCTTTTGCACAGTTAGAAATGCGTACGGATTTTGAATTGTAATTAGGCCTCCCTTGATGACCGACATGATAATCGATCATTTCGGTAAAAACTACAAGACGTATTGCTTTAACCGATGCAGGTCAGAGCATCCATGCACTGTAGTTAGGCTAACATCCTAGCTTGTCCTTTAAACTCCGTAACATCTACCAGATCATGCAGTCGATATTTGAAAACACACAGAATAGAAATTACAATCTCTCACTAACTATACATGTAGGAGACTTCTTCTACTGCAACTGTTACAAAGCATCAATAGCTGGCGTTCACTTTCGCTACATAAAACATTTTCTGAATGAAGATAAACCTGTCGTTCATCTTTCACAAGATTATTCATTTTATTTTACCATATTGGGAAAGCGAAAATGGAAAAAAAGAACCGTATACCCCTATTTGGTGTAACGGTTCTTTCTCGTCAGTTGTGTTGTTGTGTCTGCAGGGAATTTTCATCCCTGCAAAGATTTCAAAGTAATAAGTGATCTATTTTCACAAAGAGATTACTTATTATGCTCTTGCTCACTATTTGCTCTTTCAGCCATTTCGATGGCGCGTTTGACCATATTACCGGCGTCTCGAGCTTTAATGCCGCCCCAGCCTTCTCGTTGCACAACATCATAAAATCCAAGCTCTTTAGCGATCTCTTCTTTTAAACGAGGTGACATGATACCTTTTCTAGGCATATAAACTCCTCCTTTAACAACTGACGAATTTAGTATGTCCAAAAAAAAGTAAAACACTCATGTAGTTTTTAACATACATGAGTGTTTAGAAATATAGAAATAAGTACTAGAAACTATTTTGCGATAGCAGCCTTTGCTTCGTCTAAAAATGTAATCTCTACTGCTTCAGTTAAAATATCTGTGTAACTATACGATACGCGCTTACACGTATTGTCTTCTTGATCAAGCTCAACCACAAAGATAGCGCGATATGTCTCACGCAATACCCCTGCACACTCGACCGTTTTCTTGCGACCTCCGTTTGCTCTTAACTGCAAACGTTTACCCAAATGACAATCCAACGACTTTTTAATGTCCGCTAAAGTTTTTGGCATTTTCGCTTACACCTCACTACTAATTAGTATAAGCGATTCGCCCAAAAATGTCAACAAAATATAATATTTTATCAGCCCGTTATAAATATTGTCAACTTATTTTTCATAAAAAAAACATGTTTTTTTAAGTATACTCAAAAAAGTTAACAAAAATTTTTTACTTTGCAAATGTAGGGTATAGTGCATCGGCTAATTTTCCAAACTCTTGAATGGTAAGAGTCTCTCCTCGACGCGTTGGTTCAATATTTGCTGCTTTTAAAGCATCCATAATTTTTTCTTTGTGTACCTTACCATTTGGCAACCCTGATTGTAAATTATTGAAAATTGTTTTTCGTCGTTGTACAAACGACGCACGAGTAACAACGAATAAAAAATCCTCATCAATCACTTTTACTGGAGGTTCATCATGCTTAATAAGACGGATTACTGCAGAATCCACATTTGGCTGAGGCATAAAAACAGTTTTCGGTACCGTCATGGCAATATCAGCTTTTACATAATATTGAATCGCAATTGATAAAGATCCGTATTCCTTCGTTCCTGGTTTAGCCGTAATACGATCTGCAACCTCTTTTTGCATCATGACAACAAAACCGCGAATTGGCAAACGATCATTAAGTAATTTCAGTAAAATCGGTGTCGTCACATAGTAAGGTAAATTCGCTACAACCATAATATCCTCAATACCTGGCATCTCTTCCTGAATTACCTTCTCAACATCCGCCTTTAAAATATCTGAATGTACAATAGTTACATTATTATATGGGCTAAGTGTATCTTCTAATACAGGTAATAATCGCTGATCAATTTCAAAAGATACAACTTTTTTTGCACTTCTTGCTAAATGCTCTGTTAAAGCTCCAATGCCAGGACCAACTTCGATTGCACCACTATTTTCAGTTAAATCTGCATGACTAACAATATTTCGTAAAATGTTCGGATCGATTAAAAAGTTTTGACCTAAGCTTTTTTTAAATGAAAATCCATATTTTTTTAAAATTTCCTGTGTTCTAATTGGTGTTGCAATATCCTTATGCATCGTTTTCCTCCTGATCTAACTGTGCGACTGCCGCACCAAATTGCTGTTCTGTGATTTGAAACATTTTTAACCGTTTATGAAGTTGTTTACCGTTTGTTGCACCAATATTCAAAATTTCTCCAAGACGATCACGACGAATTTTCGCTTGTGGATGACCAATTAAACTTGCCGTCATTAAATCTTCGAGAGTAATGTCATCAGTGGTTAACTCAACATCATTGGGAGTATAGACATGTTGTAGTGCCTCTCGTATATCTTCATCTGCTGCATGCTCAATGCCTAGTCCTTTACCGTTTTTCGCAATTGCTTTAGCTTTCGGTAAAAAAGCGTGTTTTACACCTTTTACATGTTCCTCGATAATGGCACGAATTCGACGTCCCGGATAATCTGGATCAGTAAAGACAATAACACCTCTTTTATCCTGTGCATGTTGAATTCTCTTCAATGTTTCCTCTGAAATAGCCGACCCATTTGTTTCTATTGTATCTGCTTGTACAGCTCGCTTAATAGCTGTTGTATCATCTTTTCCTTCAACAACAATGATTTCTTTTATTTGCAAAAAGGCTCCTCTTTTCTACCTTATCTTCAGACCATTTTACAACTGCACTGTACGATTGTACAGAAATACACGGCTATTCACCTTCTTATAATATTCTCCCACAACTTTGCTATTGTTGGCCACTTCCCGATAATGCCCACTGTGCAGTTGCTATTACAGCTTACCTTATGTACTCTCCTGAACAAATTACTGAAAAAAATAAAAAAGCTTTCCCGCCAGTCAAAACAGGAAAGCTAATAATAGTGAAAAACATTTGATTAATTTTACAATTTTTTTAATTTAATACTTTTATACGCACTTTCCTTACTCCCCAATTACTAGCTTGGGATTCAGATTGTACAAGTATGTCGATCCGATTACCCTTAATAGCACCGCCAGTATCCCCTGCTATAGCTGTTCCATAGCCTTCAACCCAAACTTTTGAGCCAAGCTTAATAACAGAAGGGTCTACAGCAATTACTTTCAATCCAGAGTTTGATTTTAAATTAATGCCAGTGGCAGATGTTCCCGAGCAGCCATTACAATAAGGTGTATAGGCTGTTGCCGTTACATAAAATTCTTTACCGCTACCTGGCTCTGATGAACCACGTGATACGGTCGCTGCACTAGCTACTACAGTTTTAGTACCTACAGCTACTACTTGCTTCATCGGTTCTTTTACAACTTTTTCAGATTGTAGATTTTTAGCTACAACTTGGCCATTCTCTTTTACGATTTCATACGTTTTAGTTGTTAGACCTTTTTGGCCAGCTGTTACAACTTTTTGTTTTCCCTTTTGCAATGAAGCATCCTGCTTCTTTTCAATTGCGAAATCTAAAGAGTCTTCCACTACATCGATAACCTTTTCTACGCGAACTACTGTGATTTTACTCTGCGGAGTGATTACGTCCTTCAGGTTATTCTCGACACGATCGAATTCATTTAGTTGAATTCCTTGTTGTTTTAAAAAGTTAGCGACCGTAGTCGAAGTGGACCATACTTGTCTTTCGTTTACGCCATCGACAAGCGATACTTGAAACGCTTTTTGAATATCGATTTTGTTGTCTGCACCTATTTTTGTATCTAGACCCTGTACTAAAGAGTCATGCTCTGATACTTTAATATTTGCTTCTTTCAAAATGTCTTTCACTTGTGTTTCAGTTGTCCAAACTTTTGACTGATTTCCATCAACTGAAATAGTTACTTCTTTTGCCTGTTCCCATGTAATTGCTAATCCATTAACAATTTTGGTTTTCAGAGAGGGTGATATTTTGTCATGCTCTGCTACGTCTATATTTTGATCTTGTAATAATTGTTCTACAGTTTTGGCATGTGTTGTTACTTCGATTGCTTCTCCGTTCGCATCAAACGTTACGGTTTTTTTAGTACCTTGATAAAGTACGAATGAAATTACAGATACAAACAGGACAAGTGAAATAATGCTTATCACTGTTTGCTTACTCCTCAATGATCCTAAGAACAAGTTTTTCATGGAATTATTTGACATGAAAAAACGCCTCCTTAATACAAAGTTGGATTATACGGACTAGATTTGGCACTGTCAACCCGAATGCATTTCTAAAAAAACTGACACCACCTTTTTAGCCAACCACAAACTCAGTATTGGAGGCATCTCAGCTAGTTAATTGTCAATCCTAAAAAATTTTTTCGCATTGGCTGTCGTTACCTGTGCAATTTCCTCAATTGTTAATCCTTTTAAACGCGCAATTTCTTCTGCAACTAACGTCACTAAAGCTGGCTCATTACGTTTTCCTCGATATGGATGGGGCGCTAAATACGGGGCATCTGTTTCGATCATCAAATGCTCTAAAGGTATTTCTGTCGCAACTTCCTTCGGCATTCGTGCATTTTTAAATGTCACGGGCCCACCGAGACTAATCATAAAATTCATAGCAATACATTCATACGCGGTTTCCACACTGCCACCATAACAATGCATAACGCCTCCCACGGAAGCTGCATTTTCTTCACGTAAAATTTGTACAACATCTCCAGTTGCATCCCTGTTATGAATAATGATTGGTAAATTCAGCTTTTGCGCTAAATGAATTTGCTTGCGGAAAATTGCTTGTTGAACATCTTTCGGGGATTTATCCCAATAGTAGTCCAACCCAGTTTCACCAATACCTACTATTTTTGGATGTGCTGCTAATTCCTCAATCCAATTTAAATCCTCTTGTGTACAATCAATGGCGTCAACCGGGTGCCAGCCAATGACTCCATAAACAAAATCATATTGTTCAACCAGTTGCATTGTTTTTTCAATGGTTTTACGGTCGAAACCAACAACAACCATCGTTTCTACTTTGGCTTCAAGAGCTCTATCTATAACCTCTTGTAAGTCTTCTTCATACTGATCTGCGTTTAAGTGTACATGTGTATCAATAAACATCATCATTCTCCTAACATAGATTTTATTAAAAAATATTATTTCATATTTTTCGCCAGTGTTACAATTTTGTTACAAACAATTTAGTATTATAACATTACTCATAACCTCTGACACCGCATTTGTTACTATATACCTAAAAAAACCCAGTGAATAGTGTGTATAAATTATTTCAAGATAATAAATTATTTATTTTCAAAACAGATTTTAAAAGCCTGCTGAACTTTTTACATTCAGCAGGCCTTCCTAAAATTTTTTACTTTACTTTTGCGCCGTTCTCTAGTTTCGGATCAACCGATGCTAATTTTAAAATTCCATCTTTCTCACCAGCTAGGATCATTCCTTGCGATAATTCACCGCGTAATTTAACTGGCTTTAAGTTAGTGACTACAATCACTTTTTGACCAATTAATTCATCTGGAGAATAAAACTTTGCAATACCTGAAACTACTTGTCGTTGCTCATATCCAAGATCTACTTGAAGCTTTAATAATTTGTCTGCCTTCGGAATAGTTTCACACGCTGTTACAGTAGCTACACGTAAATCAACTTTTATAAAATCATCAATAGTAATTTCAGGAATTTCTGGGACCTCCACAGCTTTTTGCTCATCTTTTGTTTCTTCCACTTGTGGAGTTTTCACTGAACCACGCATTTCTTCACGAATATATTCAATTTCAACTTCACTCTCTAAACGAGGGAAGATCGGAATACCTTTTTCTACCACTTTAATGTTTGCTGGAATAGTATTGCCGAATGTTTCAATTGTTTCCCATGCTAAGAATTTGTCATCCAAGCCTAACTGTTCAATAATTCGTTTGGGAGTAGATGTCATAAATGGTTGTAACATGACAGCAATTTGGTGTAAACTTTCCGCCAAATTTCGCATAACAGCGCCTAGTTTTGGCTTATCAGATTCCTCTTTTGCTAGCACCCACGGTTGAGTTTCATCTATATATTTATTCGTTCTCGAAACAAGCGTCCATACGTCCGCTAATACGACACTAAACTGCATTTTTTCCATACTTTCTTCATATTTAATACGTACCGATTCAGCTTGTTCTTTTAAAGCTGCATCAAATTCTGTCGACTGAAGATTTTCAGTTGGAATAATGCCGTCGAAATATTTATTAATCATCGAAATGGTACGGTTCAATAAATTGCCTAAATCGTTTGCTAAGTCGAAGTTTGTACGTTCAACGAAAGATTCTGGCGAAAATACACCATCCGAGCCAAATGGTAGCTCGCGCAATAGGAAATATCGCGTCGCATCTAAGCCATAACGCTCTATTAACATTTCAGGATAGATAACATTGCCCTTTGATTTAGACATTTTTCCGTCTTTCATCATTATAAAACCATGGGCAAATATTTTTTTAGGAAGTGGTAAATCTAGTGCCATTAAGAAAATTGGCCAATAAATAGTATGGAATCGAACGATATCTTTACCAACTACATGTACATCTGCCGGCCAATATTTATTGAATAATGTTTCATCCTCTGAAAGATAACCTAAAGACGTAATATAGTTAGTTAAGGCATCTACCCATACATAAATTACATGTTTAGGATCTCCTGGGACTTTAATGCCCCAATCAAACGATGTTCTTGAAACAGATAAATCTTCTAACCCTGGTTTAATGAAGTTATTAATCATTTCATTTTTTCGAGATTCAGGCTCAATGAAATCAAGGTTTTCTTCATAATAAGCTAATAGACGATCTGCGTATTTCTTCATATTAAAGAAGTAAGATTCCTCTTTAACTTTGTGTACTGGACGACCACAGTCTGGGCAGTTGCCATCTACTAATTGTGTCTCAGTAAAGAATGATTCACATGGCGTACAGTACGATCCTTCATACTCACCTTTATAAATATCACCATTATCTAAAAACTTTTGGAATATCTTTTCGACAGTTTTCGTATGACGCTCTTGCGTTGTTTGAATAAAGTCATCGTATGAAATGTCCATTAATGCCCAAAGTTTTTTTGCAGCATCTGCAATTTCATTCACGTATTCTTGAGGATGTTTGCCCGCTTCTGCAGCTTTTTCTTGAATTTTTTGCCCATGTTCATCCATTCCAGTTAAAAAACGTACGTCATAACCACGTAAACGTTTATAACGTGCAATTGTATCTGATGCTACAGTTGTATACGCTGTACCAATATGGAATTTTCCACTTGGGTAATAAATAGGGGTTGTTATATAGAATGTTTTATTTTGTTCGCTCACATGAACTGCCTCCATTGTTTCACAATATATTATCTATTCTAACTAAGTACGAAATTCGTTTCAACTTCTTTCAGCGGATGTCACGGAATCGGCTTTGTGCAACCACAAAGCCGATTCCGGACTAAATTATGCCGAGGCATAATTAATTGATAGTTTATTATCCGCGAAAAATGTCGAATGATATAATCAATCCATTTAATGTATTAAATAAGAAGCTTTTTTACTATAAATAAAAATATATAATAAAAACCTTTTAAAAAAACCAAAATATCTGTTTTCTCCTCAAATATTTTTTTCAAAACAATAATATTAGTGCATTAATTAATTGACGTTTATGGCATTACTTGGTATGATAACTAACAGACAAAGAAATTATGTCGAAATTTGACGAAATACCAATATAACTTTTAATATTAGGAGGAAAAATAATTATGAAATCAACAGGAATCGTTCGTAAAGTCGATGAATTAGGTCGTGTAGTAATTCCAATCGAACTACGCCGTACACTAGGTATTGCAGAAAAAGACGCTTTAGAAATCTATGTGGATGATGACAAAATCATCTTAAAAAAATATATGCCTAACATGACATGTGCTGTAACTGGTGAAGTTTCTGATGATAACTTCCGTCTAGTTGGAGGCAAATTAATCTTAAGCCCTGAAGGCGCAGAAATGTTAGTAAAAGAAATCCAATCTAACTTAAAAAAATAATTTAAAACACACCTAAATCCAGCACAGTGATTTGGGTGTTTTGTTTTTTTTATTGAGTTCGGATATTTAACTTCTTTATAGTGCAATTAAATATAATATAACCAATTCTTAAGTTCCTTATAATGTCCATGTCAGACCTTTCATGATTAAGGGTACTATTTTTTACAATTATTATCAATTTAAATGATTTATATGCTCACATCTAACGTGGGGTTGATTTCCGTTCCGGCTGGCTATCATCGCGAACTGCTGGTAATGAGCCACTTATTTGAATAGATATACAAAAAAGAGGCGCCCTATTAAGGCAACCTCTTTCTTTCCATTAGCTATGGTATTCATTATAGACGTCTCGCTTCGCTACTTGACGTAGTTTTGCTACTTCTTTTATAGCTTCTTTTGATGTAACACCTGTATGGTTAATAATATAATCGACATGTTCAACAATAGACATTGTCATCCAATAGGCTTCTTCATTATTTTCTTCCTCAGCATTCTCGTTTCCTTCAAGGACAATACAAAATTCCCCTCGAATTTCCTCTGTTTGTGACCATTTTACAGCTTCCGACAGCGTACCACGTAAAAACTCTTCGAATTTTTTAGTTAACTCGCGAGCTAATACAATTCGACGATTACCAAGAATAGATTCCATATCTTTTAAAGTGTCCTTTAAACGATGAGGAGCCTCATAAAATAAAATGGTTTCCTGACGTTTTTTTAGTTGCTCTAATTGCTGTCGACGTTCCTTTTTTCCTCGATTTAAAAATCCATAAAAGAAAAATGGCTGAGGCGTTAATCCAGAAGCGATTAATGCTGATATTGCTGCATTGGGGCCAGGCACCGGCACAACTGGAAAGTCTTGCTCGATTGCTTTTTCAACTATATCTGCACCAGGATCGGAAATACAAGGTAGACCAGCATCACTAACTAATGCAACTGTTTTTCCTTCACGTAAGAAGGCTAGTAGCTTCTCTCCCCCCACCTCTAAATTATGTTCATGATAGCTTATCAGTGGTGTTGCTATATCAAAGTAGTTGCATAGCTTTTTTGTATTACGCGTATCCTCGGCAGCAATAATATCTGCTTCCTTTAAAATACGTAGCGCACGCACACTCATATCCTCTAGGTTGCCAATTGGTGTTGCAACTAGATATAAACAACCTGTATGATCGTGCATTGTACTTTTCTGAGATTTCATGAGTCATCCCTCCCTATATATTTCATTTTTTGCGTTCGTGTTAACTGTTTAAAAGCATATTCTGCGCGCATCGCCTCTTGTTTCGTATCGAATTCCTCTACATAAATACATTCCACTGGTCCTCGCGCTCTCGTATATTTTGCTCCCTTACCAGCATTATGTACAGCGACACGCCTGCCTACATTATTTGTGTAGCCTGCATAAAAGGATTGATCGGCACATTCTAACACATAAAAATAATGATTATTGTTCTTTTCCATAAAGGATTTCTCTCACTTCTGCTGTATATTCATTATTCGCATTATAAACATACAGGGGCGGTAATATTTTCAAATCAGGTTTACCGTCTTTAATTCCTTCTATTAATAGTGTATTGGCCTCCTTACCTTCTTTCGGATAAATAAGTTGCATTCGTTTAGGCTCTATACGATTAGCACGCATTGCCGTAACAATATCTAATAACCGACCAGGGCGATGAACAAAAGCTGCCTTTCCGCCTTGTTTTAATAACTTACTTGCTGATTGTATTGCTTCTTCTAACGTTAAATATAATTCATGACGTGCAATAGCGTAATGCTCACTTAAATTTTTATCGCTAGCCTCATGTGCTAAAAAATATGGTGGATTACAGGTTACAACATCATATTTTTCGATACCAAGCTCTTTAGGAATTTCTTTGACATCACCAAGGACCATATGAATTTGCTCTTCTAACTTATTGTAACGGATACTTCTCTCAGCCATATCAAATAAACGTGGTTGAATTTCTACACCTGTAATATGTCCCTTTGTTCTGGCACTTAGAAAAAGTGGGATTACACCATTACCTGAGCACAAATCAACAATTTTCCCTTTATGATATGGGATATTGACAAACTTCGAAAGTAGCACTGCATCCAATGAAAACGAAAAGACAGAGGGACTTTGAATAATGCGTAGATTCTCAGCCAATAAATAGTCTAACCGTTCGTCACCCTTTAACCAATTTTCCATGTTTCTTCCTCCTACTATACAAAACAAAAGACTGACACCACCATAGTGGGAATCAGCCTTCTATTACACATTTTGTTTATTTAAAAATGATAGACAAAACAGACAGTCCTCACCTTTACGTGAACTTCCGAAATGAACATGACAAACATGGAAGCCTTCTTGGTATAAACGTGCTAGGTTATCATAACCCTCGCCAATATCTAACGGATTCTCTTTCTTCTCATCTGTAGCCTGTACGGAGTTTGCATTAGAAAGTAGTTCTTCTAGACGTGTACGAAGGTGATGATTCTCTGTTTCGAGTGCCTTATGCTCCTCCATCATTAACGCTACAAATTGTTTCAATGCACCAAATTGCTCCTGCATTGCTTCGAGCTGTTGTTCGAACTCCATAACGGTATCTAAGAAATTACGGTCCTTCACCCAAGCCACCTCGTCCAATTCTCTATCTTATATAAGATTTTTTTCGCATGCAAGCAGTTCTTCTAGTGTATACTCGACTGTGCGCTCCTGCTCTTGTAAATATACTTGAATAAGTCTTTCTAGTATATTTAAACTTACAACTTTACCGCGTCCATCTGGTGTCATCGTCATTTCACCAATGTCTGGCATGCCCTCTTTTGCTTCCTCATATTCATCATTTTCATACTTCAAGCAGCACATTAAGCGCCCGCAAAGACCTGAAATTTTAGTTGGATTTAAAGATAAATTTTGATCTTTAGCCATTTTAATAGAAACCGGCTCAAAATCTCCTAAAAAAGTTGAGCAGCAAAGCATCCGGCCACATGGACCAATGCCACCTAACAATTTCGCTTCATCACGTACACCAATTTGACGAAGTTCGATACGTGTCCTAAAAACCGAAGCTAAATCTTTTACAAGATCTCTGAAATCTACACGTCCTTCAGCCGTAAAATAAAAGATGATTTTATTACGATCAAATGTATATTCAACATCAACGAGCTTCATTTCTAAATTATGCTCTATAATTTTTGTACTTGCTAGTTCAAATGCACGCTTTGATTCAGCAGCATTTTCCTCTACTTGGATACGATCACGTTCATCCGCTGGTCGTAGAACTTGTTTAAGTGGTAATACAACATCATTATCCCCAACAACTTTTTGAGGGACAACTACTTTACCATATTCTACACCCCGAGCTGTCTCTACAATGACATATTGACTGTCCTCTAGTAGATATGATGCTGGATCAAAATAATATATTTTACCCGCTTTTTTAAAGCGGACTCCCACTACATTATACAAATGTATATCCCTCCTGCAGATTTAGCATTAACTGCTCCATCATTAACGTCCTATTCATGTTACGCTGTAAAGATGAGCGTGCCTGTAAAATAGACTCCATTTGACTAGATAGACGTTCATAAGTCGAATGTAACGCAGCTTCTTTAAATGTCTGTAACATGTCTGGATAAGTACAAGCTGCTTCGGGATTAGCTTTTATTGACACTATATCACGGTAAGCAAATAGTAGTAAATCCAATGCCTGCTCCAGCTCGCTTTTTTCTTTAAACAGTGGCAACCATTCTTCATGTACAACAAGCATTGCTTCATGTACATTCTGACGAATCGCCTCTACTAATTTTAACACTGTTTTTCGAGCATGTGCAAACTGCTCATCATTTGCTAAAATCATAGCTGTTTCGAGCTCGTTCGTCATCATGCTCACTGTAGAAGCCATCGAGTAAGAAATATTGTTATCTTGCAAATGCTTTAGCAATATATGTCGAGGCATTTTTTGAAATTTAATATGCTGGCAGCGAGAACGAATCGTTGGTAAAATTGACTGCATTTGTTCCGTTAGCAAAATCGCAGTTACCTCACCATCAGGTTCCTCTAAAAATTTAAGTATCATGTTTGCAGATGCAATATTGAGACGGTCTGCATGATGAAGTACATAAATCTTACGCCCCTCTTCAACACCCATCATCTTCATTTCTGCAATTAATTCACGTATTTGATCAATTTTTATAAATTGACCTTCCGGATAAATTTGATGGATATTTGGATGATTACCCGAATCTACACGTCTGCAATTTCGACATGTTTCACATGGAACATTTTGATTTGGTTGCTCACATAGCATTAATTTGACAAAAAACTGCATAATATCTACTTTGCCTGTCCCTTTTTCGCCATCAAAAATGTATGCATGTGCTAATCTATTTTTGTCAAAAATCGTTTGAAGCTGTTTCATTACGACTGGTTGTAGTGTGAATAGCTCTTCAACATTCTTGGCCATATATTTAAATTCCTTCCTATATCAATTACACTCATAGCATAATTGTTTCCTATTGCTCTTTTTAGTACAGAAATATCTGCGGTTTTAGAGCAGATAGATTAGTTACATCGTTATTTATTTCATAACATTCAGCAAATAAATTTTTAACCTAGTGCTGTAATGTTGGCAGCTGAATAGATTTGAAAAAAGCCCGCGCCTACAAGAGAACGAGACACGGGTTTTACATATACAAATTAATTAATAAGCCTTTAATCTCACCGATTTTATCAAGAAGGTCAATTGCTTCTTTTTCTTCATCTAAAATATCTTGTGTAAGCTCCACAAGACGCGTATCAATAGTTTCGATAATTTTTAAGCGTCTTCCTTCACCAAAACGGTTCCAGGTATGTGATTGCTTTAACTCCATACCATGCTCAACCGTTTCTTGTAGAAACCGTTTAACAAGCATTTTAAAACGCGCAAGTTCTCGTAAATTACGTGATCTCGCAACACGGTCACCTGCTGTAGAAATATCCCCTAGCAATCGTGTAAGCTGATCCGTTTGCAATTTGGTTCCTTGTTTGACGACCATATCTCCAAATCGGTTATTTTGATTATTGTTCTGCAGAGGCTCTTTACGACTAGTATTTAACCCGACACGTATATCTTGATTGATCTTCAAGCTTTTCGCCCCCACTTGCTTTCTTTATCAAATACACAAAAGCTAAATTATAATGTGTTTTACTTCTTATTTAATATGACAATGATTTAAAAATGATGAAACTGTTCAATTGGTAATACAAAAACAGTCGCTCCGCCAACCTCTACCTCCACAGGATAAGGTATATAGGAATCTGTATTCCCGCCTAATGGCGAAATAGGTGCAACCATTTGTTCTCGTGCTCGACAATTATCACGAATAATATCTAAAACTTTGGGTATGAGAGAGTCTTCCGTCCCAATAAGAAACGTCGTATTTCCCGAGCGTAAAAATCCTCCTGTGCTCGCTAATTTAGTTGCGCGAAACTGATTTTTCGTTAAAGCATTCGATAAGCGGCTGCTATCCTGATCTTGCACTACAGCTACGACTAACTTCATTCGCACTCACCCCTTTGATAAAAATTCATTTAACTAGATTTTAGTTACCTTTTATCAATAATGCCTCGGCGTAATCGTGTACGGATTCAGTATTGTGCAAGCAAAGAACTACTTTCCGATCCCGTGACATACGCCGGGCTCATCTGTTTCAGTAGAGTTTTTGGAACATCTACTGAAATAGAACCACATCCGCAATCATCTCAAAACATTTGCCGTTGTCGCGCAGTAAACACTTGCCGAATGAAATATAAAATTATAGATGTTACCATTATATCACATTGTGGTAGACAACTTCATGCATTTACTGTATTGCTTCATATAATAATGACCATACATCTTCAACAACACGCTCAATATTTTGGTCTGCATTGATGACATGTATACGTTCAGGGTAACGCTCCACTAGCTGTAAATACCCTTCCCGAACCTTCTTATGAAAAGCTAAGCTTTCGACATCTAAACGATTTACTTCTCGATCTCCATGAGCATGAATCCGTGCTAAGCCAACCTCTGGTGCAAGGTCAAATAATATTGTCATGTCAGGTAACTTCTTACCGATTGCAAACTCATTAATTGATAATACTTCATCAACACCGATACCACGTGCATATCCTTGGTATGCTAGTGAAGAATCGATAAAGCGATCGCAAATAACCATTTTACCAGCATCCAAAGCAGGTCGTACTTTTTCAAAATAATGCTGACTTCTCGCCGCTGCATATAATAATGCTTCTGTACGCTCATCCATGGCTGTATGGGCAGGATTTAAAATAATGGTCCTAATTTTCTCAGCAATCTCAATACCACCAGGTTCTCTCGTTGCTAATATATCAATATTTTCTTCTGCAAGTCGTTCGGCTATTTTTTGAATGACTGTTGTTTTTCCAGCACCCTCTGGACCCTCAAATGTAATAAATAAATTGCAATTCATGCTGTTATTGCCTCCAACTATTTAATGATCTCAATCATCTTTTCTTCTAAACGGTGATTTCCTTGGAACGTTGCTCCAGTAGCCAGTAACTCCTCTAGCTGACTTAGCTTTGCCACTGTTATTTTTTCACCCGGAACAAGCAATGGAATGCCTGGTGGATACGGAATAATCATACTTGCAGAGATACGTCCCATTGTTCGCATATACGGTAACCATTCTTTATCCGACTTTTCAATTTCATCAAATGTATAAGCTGGTTCCGTAATAGCCACAAAATTATAGGCTGTTTGTGAAACAGTTATTATTTCCGCCTTTGGTGTACTTAATAACAATGTTATAGCGTCTTTAATACGGACACGTATTTCTGCAAATGGATAGTTATGCCCGTGTTTTAACAAAGGTAGCACAAGCAATACTTGATTCGCATCTGCTAATTCTGCATATACATGCTTTTTTTCTAATGCCTCTTGTAATTGAAAGCCGCTATAGCCACCAACACGTAGCAATAACTTTATAGGGTCGTCTACCTCGATAACTTCTAAAGAGCCAATAGCCCGTAATGCCTCTACCCATTGATTCCTTTTTTCTATTATATATGCTCCGTCACTCTCCATATATGTCTGCACATAATAGCGTGCATCATCTAAAGAAGCCAATAAAAGATAGGATGGGCTGCTAGATTGAAGCATACGTAAATAGTGATTTATTTTGTCGACATCGATTAAGTCTGAATTAACGTGCATAAAGGATGCCATTGTCATAGCAGGCAATGTTTTATGTGCAGACTGTACTACTATATCTGCACCAACTGTCAATGCTGATGGCTGAAATAAGGTACATGCACTAAAATGGGCACCATGTGCTTCATCTACTAAAACAGGAATACCTTTTTCATGACAATACGCAATCTGCTGCTGTATTTCTTTAGATGTCATACCATAATAAGTAGGATATGTTAAAACTACTGCACGAGCCTCTGGATAATAATCAACAGCTTCTTTTAAATCTCTATAAGAAACATGTGTTGCAGTTAAAGTATGTTCATCCCATAGCGGAGAAACAAATACAGGCTTTGCTCCAACAAGCTCAATAGCATGAAATATAGACTTATGTGCATTACGTTGGACAATAATAGTATCATCTTTTTTACATGTGGCATAAATCATCGCTAAATTTCCAACTGTAGATCCACCGACTAAAAAAAAGCTTTTCATCGCCCCATATGTATCTGCCAACAAGTTTTCTGCCTCTAGTATCATTTCCTCTGGGTGATGTAAGTCATCAAGACCTGATAATTCAGTCACATCATACCGCATTACATCTTTAAAGGGCTGAGGAAGATGAGACAGTTCTCCATGCTTATGCCCTGGGACATGAAAAGAAATATTTTGTTGTTGTCGAAAGCGCTCTAACCCTTCTACAATAGGCTTCTTCTTTTGCAAAACAAAACACCCATTTCCGTTATATTCTTATTTAATTATATCACTTACGTTACAAAAACATTTGCTGAATGGATATAAATAATGTGAAATTCATATAACCTTTCTCCCGATCCAATGTGCTAGTAACGCCACAGGGATCAATACAAGACAAAATGGTAAACATGCAAAAATAATGTTCCACGTTATGACTTTATTGACTAATAACGAATGATACAAAATTAAACTATATGGAATAACAATTATCAAAGATGTGAGTGCACCGGGTGTAATGGAACGAAGAAAAATAGACTGTGCCAGGTGAGTGAACGCATGTAGAAAGTAGGTTAGCGTAACAACAGTGAAAAAGTAGATATCTCCAAATGGCCCTTGATTCACATACTGACCTGCTATAAAAGTTGAACTACTTACAAACATGAATATTACGATTACTGCTACCGCAAACTGTGCTGTCGACATCGAGAACTGTTGCATAACTCGATCAGCAATTTTTTTCGGCAATCTTTCGTATAAATTAGTAGAATTTTTACTTAACCACTTTTCAATCATAATAATTTCTTCAAAATCATGAAGAATAAACATAATAGGGAATAGCCAAATAAGTGTTTGAATACCTATCCATTGCTCCATAATGATACCTCCTCTAAATTATATTGAGTAATCACTCAAATGTTTCCTAAAAAAAATATACTTAATGTGAATTTTACATTCCTTTTAAAATAAACATTGCTATCTCTTCAATGTAATCATTATTTTCAATTGGCATTTTATCTGTTTTTCTTTCTTCAATTAAAACATGCATTAATATTGTTGAAAGGAACATTGAAGCTGCTGTTTCTATTGTCTTTTTTTCTACAGTACATGAAGAAGCTCTTTTCAAAAATGAACCGGCTTGTTCAGCCATTGCATTTAAAAAGTCCTCAATATCCTTACTAACATTTGTGTTCTGTACTATTTCTGGGGACCAAATAAAAGTTAAAAAGCTTTTATTATGTAATAAAAAATCAGCATATAATTGGCCAAATTTAATTAATGCTGGATAAGGCTCTATTTTTGAAAGCACTTTTATATCATTTCGTAGTGAACCAATAAATGAAAATTCACGAATAAGATAATTAAGAAGTTCATTTTTATCTTTAAAATAATAAAATATAAGCCCCTCTGCTACTCCGCTCTTTAATGCTATTTCTTTAGTAGTCGTTGCGGCAAAGCCCTTTTTAGTAAAAAGCTCTAATGACGATTCCAAAATTTTATCCTTCTTTGATATCAAACTTTTTCACCACCGTTTTTAAATTTGAGTATATACTCAAATTTAAACCTCACAAGAAGTGCTGTCAAGTTATTCCAAATAATAAGTATAAATAACGTAAGGGTCATTTCAGTCCTACTTATTAACGTTTTAATAAAATATCAGCCCGAACTTTTGGGGATGCATACAAAAAGGTCATTACTCTTATTAGCAATGACCTTCTACTCTTCTTAGTAAAAACTATTTCTAAAATGTACTTAACGCCCGTTTCTCTACTAACATATACTAGCTTTTAGCATCCCTTTTTTGTTAATTTATATCCATTAAAATCTAACATTTTTTAGGGGGTTATTAGCGGGTTTTGAACAATAAAAAAACCACTGATTTCTCAGTGGCTACTTTGTGCCTAGCGACGTCCTACTCTCACAGGGGGAATCCCCCAACTACCATCGGCGCTAAAGAGCTTAACTTCCGTGTTCGGTATGGGAACGGGTGTGACCTCTTTGCCATCATCACTAGACTATTGTCGGCTTTCAATATACATCGTATTTCTTCGTCAGCTCTGTCGTTCAGTCAGTCACGTACTTGAGTACGCTCCTTCCCTCTCTCCATCGCTTCCTCGAACTACTCGTATCTTGAAACCCTTATGTGAAAGAATTGTTCTTTCAAAACTGGATAAACGCTCATTGATTGTTTCAAACGTTTTGGTTAAGTCCTCGATCGATTAGTATTCGTCAGCTCCATGTGTCACCACACTTCC